>JBFXEP010000090.1:0-9113 GCA_050179995.1 Hyphomicrobium sp. | reverse complement strand
GCCGGAAGGGTTGATAGAAGGGTTGAAAGACGTGGAATGGTGCGATGGAAAGGTCTCGATCAGCGTGCCGTGCATGGAAATCCCGCCCCCCGGGGAACATGAGCCCAAAGCCAAAACGCGAACCCACATTTCTATGCGAAGAGACTTTCTCCAAGGTTACCAGGGCGTTCAGTAACGCCCCTAGCCCAAGGCAGGCGCCAGGGCAACGGCAGGTCTTGACACATAAACATATCTTTATATCTTGCGAGACAAAAGTGGAGCCTGACCCATGCCCACGAGCCTCGAAACGCGCGACCTGGTGCTGGCCCTCAAGGCCGCGGCCGAGAGCACGCGCCTACGCATCCTCCTCTTGCTCGCGGCCGGCGAGCTCAACGTCAAGGACCTGACCCAGATCCTGGGCCAGAGCCAGCCGCGCATCAGCCGCCACCTGAAGCTCCTGGCCGAAGCCGGCCTCATCGAGCGCTTCCGCGAAGGGAGCTGGGTCTACTTCCATGTGTCGGATCGCTCCGACGGCGGCAAGCTGGTCCGCCGCATTCTGGAGGCCGTCGACAGGAGCGATCTCACGCTGCGCCGCGACAGCGCCCGCGCCGACGCCCTGAAGCACGAGCGGGAGGCAGCCGCCCAGGCCTATTTCCGCGAGCACGCCGCCGATTGGGACCGCATCCGCACCCTCTATGTCTCCGACGTCGCGGTCGAATCCGCCGTCGTCGCGGCGCTGGCCGGCCCGCCCTTCAAGACGCTGGTCGATCTCGGCACCGGCACTGGACGCATGCTTGAGGTGCTGGCCCCCCGCTACGAGCGCGGCCTCGGCCTCGACGTCAACCAGTCGATGCTGGCCTACGCCCGCTCCAAGCTGAAGACGTCCGGCCTCGCCCACGCCGAGGTGCGCCATGGCGACATCTACGACGTGGCGCTGCCCGATGGCGCCGCCGACGGGGTCGTCATCCATCAGGTGCTGCACTATCTTTCGGAGCCGGCCCATGCCGTGCGCGAGGCGGCGCGGATCTTAGCGCCACAAGGCCGCCTGCTGATCGTCGACTTCGCTCCGCATGGGCTCGAAGACTTGCGCGAGCGCCACGCCCACGAGCGCCTCGGCTTCGAGGAGGGCCAGATCACCGCCTGGCTCGAGGATGCGGGGCTGTCGGGGATCGAGGTCAAGAGCCTGGCTCCCGAGACGCACGACGACCGCCAGCAGCTGACCGTCTCCCTTTGGCTCGCCCACAAGCCGGAAGCCGCAGGCGCCGCCGCAACAAGCAACAAACTCGAACGGATCGGATCATGACACCGCCAGGCAACGAAAGAAAAAGCCGTCTCGTCGGCGCGGGCGAGATCGACGTCTCCTTCGAGTTCTTCCCGCCCAAGACCGAGAAAATGGAGCAGGCGCTGTGGGGAGCGGTGAGCCGCCTGGCCCCGCTCTGCCCCGAGTTCGTCTCCGTCACCTATGGCGCGGGCGGCTCGACGCGTGAGCGCACGCACGCGACCGTGGCCCGCATCATCAAGGAGACGGCGCTGCGCCCGGCCGCGCACCTGACCTGCGTCGATGCCTCGCGCGAGGAGGTGGATGCCGTCGCGCGCGCCTATTGGGACGCGGGCGTCCGCCACATCGTGGCGCTGCGCGGCGATCCCGCGGGCGGCGCCGGCCAGCGCTACGCGCCCTCGCCGGGCGGCTACGTGAACGCCGCCGATCTCGTGACGGGGCTGAAGAAGATCGGCAACTTCGAGGTCTCGGTCGGGGGCTATCCCGAGAAGCATCCCGAGAGCCCCTCGCTCGCCGCCGACATGGACAACCTCAAGGCCAAGGTCGATGCCGGCGCCGACCGCATCATCACCCAGTTCGGCTTCGACAACACGCACTACCTGCGCTTCCTCGAGCGCGCGCGCGCGGCCGGCATCTGGGTGCCGATCACGCCCGGCGTGGTGCCGATCCACAATTTCCGTCAGGTGGCGGGCTTCGCGGTCAAGACCGGCGCCAGCGTGCCGGCCTGGCTCGCGCGCCGCTTCGAGGGCTTGGATGAGGACAGCGCGACGAGCCATCTCGTCGCCGCCGCGGTCGCCACCGAGCAGGTGATGGATCTGGTCGACCAGGGCGTGAAGAGCTTCCACTTCTACACCCTGAACCGCGCCGACCTCGTCTATGCCATCTGCCACCTCCTGGGCCTGCGCCCGCTCAAGGTGGAACCCCTCGAAGCCCGCAAGGCCGCAAGCTAGCAAGTCCCCTCTCCCCATCGAAGGCGATGGGGCGAGGGAGTTCGAACCGGAGTTGAGCATGAGCAAGAAAGACGTCCGCGCCACCCTCGAGAAGGCCGCCTCCGAGCGCATCCTCATCATCGACGGCGCCATGGGCACCATGATCCAGCGTCACAAGCTGGACGAGGCCGGCTATCGCGGTGAGCGCTTCAAGGACTGGCCGCGCGACATCAAGGGCAACAACGATCTCCTGGTGCTGACGCAGCCCGCGATCATCCAGGACATCCACGAGCAGTACCTTGCGGCCGGCGCCGACATCATCGAGACCAACACCTTCAACGCGCAGAAGATCTCCATGGCCGACTACGGCATGGAGGAGCTGGCCTACGAGATCAACGTTGCCGCGGCGAAACTCGCGCGGAGGGCAGCGGACAAGTTCTCGACCGTGGACAAGCCTCGCTTCGTCGCCGGAGCCGTGGGGCCGACCAACCGCACGGCTTCCATCTCGCCGGACGTCAACAATCCGGGCTTCCGCAACGTCTCCTTCGACGAGCTGCGCGAGGCCTACAAGGAGCAGGTCAAGGGCCTCATCGAGGGCGGCGCCGACATCATTCTGATCGAGACCATCTTCGACACTCTGAACGCCAAGGCCGCGGGCCTCGCCACTCTCGAGGCCTTCGACGAGACCGGCGTCACCTTGCCGATCATGATCTCCGGCACCATCACCGACCGCTCCGGCCGCACGCTCTCGGGCCAGACGGCGGAAGCCTTCTGGTATTCCATGCGTCACCTGCGCCCGTTCTCGATCGGGCTGAACTGCGCGCTCGGCGCCGAGCTGATGCGGCCCTACCTCGCCGAGCTCGCCCACGTCGCCGATGCACGCATCTCGGCCTACCCGAACGCGGGCCTGCCGAACGCCATGGGCGAGTACGACGAGACGCCGGACGACATGGCCTGCAAGACCGAGCCCTGGGCGGCCGACGGCCTGATCAACATCATCGGCGGCTGCTGCGGCTCGACGCCGGACCACATCCGCCACATCGCCGAGCACGTCGCGGACTACAAGCCGCGCCCCATCCCGGAGATCGCCCCCAAGATGCGCCTCTCCGGCCTCGAGCCCTTCGTGCACGGGTGAGAGCGTGCGCGATCAAATCGCGGCGGTAGCCCCCTCATCCGCCGCTGCGCGGCACCTTCTCCCACGGGAGAAGGGAGTGCACTTTCCTCTCCCGGGACGGGAGAGGATGCCCCGGAGGGGCAGGTGAGGGACTTTTTACACGTAATGACGACGAGCTGGAACGCGACAGGATTGTAGACAGAATGACCACCGGCAGCGCAGCGCAATCCTTCATCAACGTCGGCGAGCGGACCAACGTCACGGGCTCGGCGAAGTTTCGCAAGCTGATCGAGGCCAACGACTACCCGGCCGCGCTCTCCGTCGCGCGCCAGCAGGTCGAGGCCGGCGCCATGATCCTCGACGTCAACATGGACGAGGGCTTGCTCGATTCCGAGAAGGCCATGGCGACATTCCTGAACCTCATCGCCTCCGAGCCAGATATCTCGCGCGTGCCCGTTATGATCGACTCTTCCAAGTGGAGCGTCATCGAGGCGGGCCTGAAGTGCGTGCAGGGCAAGGCCATCGTCAATTCGATCTCGCTCAAGGAGGGCGAGGGCCCCTTCCTCGAGCATGCGAGAAAGGTGCTGCGCTACGGCGCCGCCGTCGTCGTCATGGCCTTCGACGAGCAGGGCCAGGCCGACACCGTCGAGCGCAAGGTCGCCATCTGCGAGCGCGCTTATAAGCTGCTCACGGAGAAGATCGGCTTCCCGCCCGAGGACATCGTCTTCGACCCCAACATCTTTGCCGTCGCCACCGGCATTGACGAGCACAACGGCTATGGCCTCGCCTTCATCGAGGCCGCGCGCCGCATCAAGGAGCGGATGCCGCTCGTGCACATCTCGGGCGGCGTCTCGAATCTCTCCTTCGCCTTCCGCGGCAACGAGCCCGTACGCGAGGCCATGCACTCGGTCTTCCTCTATCACGCCATCCAGGCCGGCATGGACATGGGCATCGTCAACGCGGGGCAGTTGGCGCTCTACGACGACATCCCCGCCGAGCTGCGCGAGCTGTCCGAGGACGTGATCCTCAACCGCCGCCCGGATGCCACCGACCGCCTGCTCGAGGCCGCGCCGCGCTTCAAGGGCGACGGCAGCGGCGCCAAGACAAAGGAAAAGGACCTCTCCTGGCGCGAGGGCACGGTGCAGGAGCGCCTCACGCATTCCCTGGTGCACGGCATCACCGACTTCATCGAGGCCGACACCGAGGAAGCACGCATCGAGGCCGAGAAGCCGCTGCACGTCATCGAAGGCCCGCTCATGGCCGGCATGAACGTCGTCGGCGACCTGTTCGGCGCCGGCAAGATGTTCCTGCCGCAGGTGGTGAAGTCGGCGCGCGTCATGAAGCAGGCCGTCGCCTACCTGCAACCCTTCCTCGAGGAGGAGAAGCGCGCCTCCGGGCTCGAAGCGATGCCGGCCGCCGGCAAGGTGGTGATGGCGACCGTCAAGGGCGACGTGCACGACATCGGCAAGAACATTGTCGGCGTCGTGCTCCAGTGCAACAACTACCAGGTGATCGACCTCGGCGTCATGGTGCCGGCGGCGAAGATCCTCGAGACCGCCAAGCGCGAGAAGGCGGATATCATCGGCCTCTCGGGCCTCATCACGCCATCGCTCGACGAGATGTGCTTCGTCGCCGCCGAGATGGAGCGCGAGGGCTTCGCCGTGCCGTTGCTCATCGGCGGCGCCACGACGAGCCGCGTGCACACGGCCGTCAAGATCAGCCCCAACTACCATCGCGGCCAGGCCATCTACGTGCTCGACGCCAGCCGCGCCGTGGGCGTCGTCTCGAACCTCCTCTCGGAGACGGAGAGCGTGCCCTACATCGACGGCATCAAGGCCGAGTACGTGAAGGTGCGCGAGGCCCATCTCGCCAACGAGGCGAGGAAGCAGCGCATCACGCTCGCCGCCGCCCGCGCCAACAAGCTCAAGCTCGACTGGGCCGCCTACACGCCGCCGAAGCCGAGCTTCCTCGGCACGCGAACGCTCAGAAATTTCCCGCTCGCCGATCTCGTCCCCTTCATCGACTGGACGCCCTTCTTCCAGACCTGGGAGCTGACCGGCCGCTATCCCGCCATCCTCGACGACAACAAGCAGGGCAGCGAGGCGCGGAAGCTTTTCGCCGACGCGCGCGCCCTTCTCGATCGCATCGTGCGCGAGCAGTGGTACACGGCCAATGCCGTGGTCGGCTTCTGGCCGGCCAACAGCGAGGGCGACGACATCACTCTTTTCACCGACGACACGCGCACGATGCCGCTCGCCACGCTCTTCACGCTGCGCCAGCAGATCGCCCGCGATCCCTCGCGCGACCGCGCCCACACGGCGCTGTCTGATTTCGTCGCACCGCGCGAGACGGGGCTTGCCGATTACGTCGGCGCCTTCGCCGTCACCTCCGGCCTCGGCGAGGAGGAGGTCATCGCCGCTCACATCAAGATCACCGACGACTACACCCGCATCATCGCCAAGGCGCTCGCCGACCGCTTGGCCGAGGCCTTCGCCGAGGCGCTGCACGCCAAGGTGCGCCGCGAGCTGTGGGGCTATGCGAAGGATGAGACCCTCTCGAACGACGATCTCATCCTCGAGAAATACCGTGGCATCCGCCCGGCGCCCGGCTATCCGGCCCAGCCCGACCACACCGAGAAGGGCACGCTCTGGAGCCTCATGAACGTCGAGGCCGAGACCGGCATTCAGCTCACCGAGAGCTATGCCATGTGGCCCGGCGCGGCCGTGTCGGGGCTCTACTTCTCGCACCCCGAGAGCCACTACTTCGGCGTCGGCAAGGTCGAGCGCGACCAGGCCGAGGACTACGCGCGCCGCAAGGGCTGGACGCTCGAGGAAGCCGAGCGCTGGCTCGCCCCCGTCCTCAACTACGACCCAGCGTCCACGCGCGCCAAGGTGGCCTGAGAGTCCCGCCGTTGTCCGCCCACCCCGTTCCGTGCCATGATCCCTCCCGACACCACGGGCAGGGGGAACCAGCATGCCGTTCGTGAATCTGGCGGTGGCGCAGGCCACGGCGGCATGGATCGCCGCGCCGAACCTCGTCGGCATGGTCCTGGAGTTCGGGCCCGCCTACTACTACACCGTCGCCGCCGTCAGCGGCCTGATCGTCATCATTGGCGCCTACATCGGCTCGCGCGTCGCCAAGTCGATCGCCGCGCCGACTTTGCTCACCCTCGTCGCCGCCGTGTCCTTCGCCATCATCGCCGCCGCCGCGGCCCTGATCTTCCTCGGGCCCCAGGTCGGCATCTCGGAGTTCGCCACGCACCTGTTCACGTTCGCGCCCGTGGCCGGCGCCATCGCCGGATACTTCTTCACGGCGCCTCGCGCGGCTGCCTGAGCGCGCAATCACAATCCCCTGTTCCGCTTGCCAGATTTTTCATGCTAGATCGGGCGCGCCCCGATCCTGAGCGATCGGGCGCATGAATCGTGTTCTAAGGGGTTTCGCCGCCGGCAGGTGGGACGTCGGCGGCAATTTGGGGGAGATCCGACCTATGCTTGGACGTCTCGTACTGCTGCTGCTCCAGATCGTGATCGGCTGGTTCGGCTCCGAGGCCGTCATGGGATGGCTGGGAGGCGCCGTGCCCGGCGCGTTCCGGGTTTACGTGTTCGCTGTCGTCGCGGCCATCGTCGTGTTCCTGGTCGGCGTCATCGCCGCGCAGGTGCTGCAGGGCGTCGGCACGCCCGGGAGCGGCACGCTGACGTCGTCGCTTTTCGTGGCCATCATCGCCGCATTGCTGTGGTCGTTCGGGCCGACGCTGCCCGTGCTCTCAGAGGTGCCGTGGAATCGCGTGCCCGAGCTCTATGCCGTGCTCGGCGGCGCCATCCTCGGCTACCACCTGCGGCGCTGGTAGAGACAAAAAGAAAGGCGCGGGACCTCGGGTCTCGCGCCTTTCTCTTGGGACCCGCTGCAGGAGAAGCGGGCAGAACGAATTGGGTTCGGGATGAGCGGAGCCGCCCTCACACCATCCCGAGCACGATCGCCGCGATGAAGCCGAATGAAACCAGGGCGGCGAGCACGGACACTCGCATCGAGAGATCCATTGTTGCCTCCTACCTAGCGCGTGCAGGTCTGAACGCAAAGAGCTAAAGGGCAGAAAAGTTCCGGATCAAGCGGAAAACGTCGTGCGGCGCACCATGCTGATCCGTTGAAGGGGCGCGCCACGCAAAACTTTTGCCGATTCCAAAGGAAATTCCCGCGCCTGCTGCACTGCGGAGCGCCGTGCGAACAAAATCTCTCGACAACTTCGCAATAGGCGCCAGGCCTCTTATCACCGGCCCTCGAACTGCGGCTTGCGCTTTTCCAGGAACGCGCGCCGCCCCTCCGCGTAGTCCGCGCTCTCGAAGCACGCCTTGACCGCCGCGTCGAGCGCGGCGAGGTCGGGATGCTCGGGATGGCGCACGAGCTCGTCGACCGTGAGCTTGGCCGCCCGCACCGTGAGCGGCGCATTGGCCGCGATCTCATCCGCGAGGGCGCGCACCGCCGCCTCGAGCTCCGCCGTCTCGACCAGCCGGTTGACGAGGCCGATGCGCAGCCCCTCCTCGGCCGGGAAGCGCCGCCCCGTGAACACCATCTCCTTGATGAAGGCGGGCGCCGCCAGCGCGAGCAGCGGCGGAACCCACCGCGCATTGTAGCCGAGCCCGAGCTTGGCGGCGGGAATGGAGAACTGCGCCTTGGGGTCGGCGATGCGGATGTCGGCGCAGGCGGCGATGCCGAGCCCGCCCCCGAGGCAGAAGCCGTGGATCATGGCGATGACCGGCTTCCTCGCCCCGAGCAGGGCGGAGAACGCCGCATGGTTGAGGCGGTCGTACGCGTCCGCGCTCGCGCCCGACCGGGCGGTCTCGAACTCGGAGATGTCGGCGCCCGCCGAGAAGGCGCGCGATCCCGCGCCGCGCAGCACGATGACGCGCACGCCCGCGTCGCACTCCGCTGCCGCCACGTGATCGGGGATTTTGGCCCACATGCCGGCCGTGAGCGCGTTCATGCGCTCCGGGTTGCTCATCACGATCCACGCCACGGGACCCTCGATGGCGAGCTTGAGGTCCGGGGTGGGGTCGGTCGCATCGGCCATCGCGTGCAGTCCTCTTTGTGCTGGCGCAAGATGCGTCGCCCGGCCGCCCCGCGCAACGCGGCGCCAAGCCTCAAGCCGGCCTGCAGGCCCTGCAACTCGGGAGGCGGCGGCCGGCTTCCGGCCGCTCGGAAGGGTCAGGGGAGGTTTAGATTGACGCGCGCCGCCCGCGTCGATACGCCCTAATTCCCAAAAATGAGCCACGATCCATCTGACGGACTGGCCGTACCGGATTTATAGTGACTGCGGACGGTGGACCGGCCGCATGGGTATCGACCGGTTCGCCAGCCGCACGCGATGCCGAGGAGCAAAGGCATGAACAGCGCCAAGCCGAAGGCGTCGGGCAGCAAGGAGCGTCGTACGGCGCCCCTGCGCGCGGCCGACGACGCGGTCTGGACCACGTTGAGGAACGAGGCCGCGGCGGCCATGGCGGCCGAGCCCGCGCTGACCGGGTTCATCTACGCCACCGTCGCCAGCCACGAAACTCTCGAGGACGCGATCTGCCACCGCATCGCGCAGCGCCTCGGCCATGCCGACGTCGATGCCGGCCTCATCCTGCAGACTTTTAGCGACGTGCTCGCCTCCCAGCCCGAGCTCGGCCGCGCCTTCCGCGCCGACCTCACCGCCGTGCTCGACCGCGATCCGGCCGCCACCCGCTACCTCGAGCCCTTCCTCTACTTCAAGGGCTTCCACGCCCTCGTCACCTACCGCTTCTCGCACGAGCTGTGGCGGCAGGGACGGCGCGACTTC
>JBFXEP010000089.1:0-9170 GCA_050179995.1 Hyphomicrobium sp. | reverse complement strand
TTCCGCGACGGCGCCTGGCCCGAGATCATCCTCGGCGCCGTGATGGGCGCGGCGCGGCGCGCCGAGCAGGAGGCGCATCGCCAGCGCCTCGAGCGCGGCGTCCTGCACGCTGCCGAGCCGGCGTTCGGACCGGCCGAGCCGTTCGTCAGGACGACCACCACGACGCGAGCGTCCGCGCGTGAGCCTCAATTCACGGCGCGCGCGCCCGCGCCAGCCGTCGCGCCCGCGACGCAAACGCCGACAGCACAGGCGAAAGACCGCGCCACCAGCTGGACGTCGGCGCGCTTCGGCGCGGTGAGGCCCAGCGCCCTTCCCTCCGACGTGTTCGGACCCTACGCCCGCAGCGCCGCGGCCGAGCTCAGCGCCGGAGCTGAGGACGACGCTGATACCGAAAACGGCTCCAAGATGCCGGCCAACTCCAACACCGCTCCGCCCGCCGAGCCCGAGCGCGTCGAGGTGATCCTCAAGCGCGAGACCGCGACCGTGACGCTTCCCGCCGATGATGGAGCCGAAGGGCTGATCAGCCGCATCGGCCGCGCGCTCAAGGGCATCGGCGAGCCCTCAGAAAAAAATTCGCTGACGCGCCTCGCCGCTGCGCCGGCGGCGAGCCACGGCGGCGCGCCGCACGACGTCGAAGTTCTGGAATCATCTGAAGCAGTTAGCACGGACGTCATCGCCGATGCGGACGACGACGGCGCGGTGACGATGGCGGGACGGCTGCGGCCGGCCCGCGAGAGGAGCTGATCGGCCGAGGAAGACGCAACACTTGCTTAACTGTCTTTACGCCACATTGGCCGCAACACGGCACGACGGGTTGCGGCCTTCGAGGACGACGACTCAACCAAGGACACCAACGCATGCGCTTCGCCCCAAACGCTCGCTCCAACGTTACCGTCCGGGAAAACAAGGAAGCGCGCTTGAGGGACTTCATCACGGCCCATCTCGAATCGCACCGCGCATCCGGCGCGGCCGCGGGCACGGTGACCTATCGCCTGCTGGCCCTTTCGGCGGACAGCCCCGCCGCTCGCGCGCTCAACGCGCTGGCGCCGGATCTCGCCGCGGCGGGCATCCGCGTCGAGGCCATCCTGTGCCGCCGCACGCCGGAGGTCACTCTCGACACGGCCGAGTGCCGCTTCGCAACCGACCTCCGCCTGCTGGACGCCCACGAGCAGCTCGTCCTCGACCGCGTCACAGCCTGGATCGGCGACTGCATGCGCCGCGATCCCTTGAAGCGGGACGCCTATGAGCACTTTTCCGATAGCCCCGCGACGGCCGGTCATGCCGCCCGCTCGTTCGCCCAGATCTGGCGCGCAACGGGTCCGGCCGGAACCCTCGCCGTCGAGCCGAGGTGGACCGGCCTGCGTCAGGCGACCCTATTCGATCCCTCGCTGATCGCCGGCGCCGACGGAATGGCGAAGCCCAATCCCGTGCCGCACCGCCACTAGTCGCTAGTCCGTTTCGAGCCGGAACGAACGGCGCGTCAGGGGCTCCTGGGTCCCGGGTCGATGCTGCGCATCGATTCGAATGTCATCCCGGCCGAGCGAACGCGAGAGCCGGGACCCAGGGCCACGCGCCGCAGCGGCAAACCCGTTTCCCCCCTGTCAGCTCCGCACGGAACAGACGGCTCGGGAACCATCCGCATTAAGCGGAACTTGTCGATAAATTCACGCTTGCCGCCAACGTTTGATCATTCAGGTCTGTTGGGCTTCACGGCCCCCGACTGCTCAATGCTATTGTGGGCAAAGGAAATTTGGCGTCGGGCCGAATCCATTCCGTCCACCTCAGGTGATCCGCGATGCGCTCTCTCCAGCTAGCTCTCCTTGGCTTCCTCCTCTTCGCCGGCTTCGGCATGGCCGCTGCCGACGAGCCGCGTCCCTTCGTGCACAAGGAGGTCGCCCAGGACGCCGACCGCTACGAGACCTACATCCGGCAAACCTGGCAGCCCGACAGCCGCAAAGCGCCTGACGTGCGCCTCGCCGCCGACAAGCTGATGGGCCCCGATCCGCGCGCCGCCGCGCGAAACTACGCCATCGCCGTCGCCACCGACGCCAAGAGCCCCGAGAGCTGGCTCGGCCTCGCCAAGGCGCTGCTCGCCGTCAAACCCGACCCGGAGAAGTCGGAGACCTACGACCTTCCCGTCAACGCCTCGGGCGCAGCCTACCGCGCCTACAAGCTCACCTCCGACACCGCCATGCAGGCCCGCGCGCTCGCCGTGCTCGGCGAAGCGATGCAGCGCCGCTCCTACTGGCGGCCGGCCATCGACGCGCTGAAGGCGAGCCTCGCCCTCGTCGACGCTGCCGACGTGCGCGACGGCTACGAGAAGCTGCGCGCCGAGCACGGCTTCCGCATGACCGACTATTCGACCGATGCCGACGCCGCGACGCCCCGCGTCTGCGTGCAGTTCTCGGAGAACCTGTCGCGCGGGCAGGTCGACTTCGCCAAGTTCGTCGCCGTCAACGGCCGCGACCCGCAGTCCGTCAACGTCGAGGGCAGCCAGCTCTGCATCGACGGCGTCGTGCACGGCGAGCGCTACGAGATCCAGATCCGCGCCGGGCTCCCGTCCGACGTCAACGAGCCGCTCGCCAAGCAGGTGACGCTCGCCGTCTACGTTCCCGACCGCAAGCCGATGGTGCACTTCACCGGCAAGAGCTACGTGCTGCCGACGCGCGGCCAGCAGGGCATCCCGCTCGTCGCCGTGAACACGAGCAAGGTCAACGTCGAGGTCTACCGCATCGGCGACCGTAGCCTCGCCAACGCGCTGAACAACGGCGACCTCGACCGCCAGATGCAGGGCTACCAGCTCGAGGAGCTGAAGAGCCGCACCGGCAGCCTCGTCTACACCGGCGAGCTCGAGATCCCGAGCAAGCTCAACACCGAGGTCACCGCCGCCTTCCCCGTCAGCGAAGCCATCGGCGAGCTGAAGCCCGGCGCCTACGCCATGATCGCGCACCCCGCGGAGCAGGCCTCGACCGAGAGCTGGCGCGAGCAGGCGACGCAGTGGTTCATCGTCTCCGACCTCGGCCTCACCGCCTTCTCCGGCACCGACGGTGTGCACGCCTTCGTTCGCTCGCTGTCGAGCGCCGATCCGATCGCCAACGCCAGCGTGCGCCTCGTCGCGCGCAACAATGAGGTGCTCGCCACCGCCACCACCGACGCCAACGGCTATGTCCGCTTCGAGCCCGGCCAGTCGCGCGGCGAGGGCGGTAATGCCCCCGCCATCCTCGTGGCCGAGAACGGCGCCGGCGAGTACGCCTTCCTCGACCTCTCCTCCAACGCCTTCGACCTCTCCGACCGCGGCGTGAAGGGCCGCGATGCCCCCGGCCCGCTCGACGGCTACCTCTACACAGAGCGCGGTGTCTACCGCCCCGGCGAGGAGATCAACGTCACCGCCATCGTGCGCGACTCGGCCGGCGTGGCGGCCTCCCTTCCCGTGACCTTGATCGTCGTGCGTCCCGACGGCGTCGAGCAGGGCCGCTATGCGCTGACCGACGACGAGCTCGGCGGCCGCACGCTGCATCTTCCGCTCGGCGGCGGCGCCATGACCGGCACCTGGCGCGCCAAGCTGCACGCCGACCCCAACGCCGATCCCCTGACCCAGGTCACCTTCCTGGTCGAGGATTACGTGCCCGAGCGCCTCGACCTCACGCTGACCGAGGGCGCCGGCAAGCTCGCGCCGAACGAGACCAAGACCATCGATGTCACGGGTCGCTTCCTCTACGGCCCCCCCGCCGCCGGCATGGCGCTCGAGGGCGACATCGTCGTCAAGCCCTCCGCGAAGGACCTCGCAGGCTTCGAAGGCTACCGCTTCGGCGACGCCAACGAGACCGTGAGCCCCGTGCGCCAGCCGCTCGAGAGCCTCCCGTTGACCGGCGGCGACGGCAAGGCCGCGCTCGCCATCGCGCTGCCGGCTGTCACCAGGACCGCAAAGCCCCTCGAGGCCAACGTCATCGTGCGCCTGCGCGAGGACGGCGGCCGCACCATCGAGCGCTCGATCACGCTCCCGGTAAGCCTCGGCGAGCTCAGGATCGGCATCAAGCCGCTGTTCGACCCCTATGCGCTCGGTGAGGGCGAGAAGGCCACCTTCGAGGCCGTCCTGCTCGACGCCGACGGCAAGCCCACCACCGCCAGCCTCGACTGGAACCTCGTCCGCCTCGACTCCTCGTGGCAGTGGTACAGCCGCGACGGCTACTGGACCTACGAGAGCCAGACCATCACGCGCAAGATCGCCAACGGCAAGGCCGATGCGACCGCCGGCGCCCCGGCCACCATCTCGGCCGACGTCGACTACGGCCGCTATCGCCTCGAGGTGAGCTCCGCCGACACCGGCGGCATCCTGTCGAGCGTCGAGTTCAGCGCCGGCTGGTACACGAGCGGCGAGACCGCCGACAGCCCCGAGATGCTCGACGTCGCCCTCGACAAGGCCAGCTACCAGCCGGGCGAGACGGCGAAGCTCCGCATCGCCTCCAAGCACGGCGGCAAGGCCCTCGTGACCGTGCTCGGCAACGGCCTGCTGTCCTACAAGGAGGTCGAGCTGGCCAAGGGCGGCGGCGACGTGGACATCACGGTCGGCAGCGACTGGGGCCCCGGCGCCTACGCCACCGCACTGCTCTATCGCCCCATGGACGAGGCGGCCAAGCGTATGCCGAGCCGCGCCATCGGCGTGCGCTGGATCGGCGTCGATCAGGCGAGCCGCACCTTGAGGGTCTCTGTCGCGACGGAGGCCAGGATAAAGGGCGCCTCCGATCTGTCGATCCCGGTCAAGGTCGAAGGCCTTAGCCCCGGCGAGGAGGCCCGCATCACGGTCGCGGCCGTCGATGTCGGCATCCTGAACCTCACCCGCTACCAGGTGCCCGCGCCCGAAGCGCACTTCTACGCCCAGCAGAAGCTCGGCCTCGAGCTGCGCGACTTCTACGGCCGCCTGATCGACGGCATGCGCGCCGAGCGCGGCAAGCTGCGCTCCGGCGGCGACGGCATGGAGACCGCCGGCATCGAAGGCAGCCCGCCCGTCGAGGAGACGGTCGCCTACTACTCCGGCATCGTGAAGGTCGGCGCCGACGGCACCGCCAACGTCAGCTTCGCGCTGCCGAGCTTCAACGGCACCGTGCGCGTCATGGCCGTCGCCTGGTCGAAAGACAAGCTCGGCCACGGTACGAGCGACGTCATCGTCCGCGATAGCCTGGCGCTGACCGCTTCCGCGCCGCGCTTCCTCACCCTCGGCGACGAGGCCATCGTCGATCTCTCGCTGCACAACGTCGACGGTGCGGCCGGTGCCTACACGGCCAAGCTGATCGACCAGACCGAGGCCGAGACCGCGCTCGCGGAGAAGACCGTCGAGCTCGCCGCCGGCGAGCGCAAGTCTGATGAGGTGACGTTCAAGCCGGCCGAGGTTGGCCTCCGCACCTACGACGTGCGCATCGCGGGTCCGGGCGACCTCTCCGTGTCGCGCCGCCTCCTGATCGACGTCAAGCCGCCGGCCGGCGACATCAAACGCACGACGGTGGCCTCCCTCGCGGCCAAGGGCGGCAAGCTGACCCTCTCCAAGGATCTGCTCGCCGGCCTGATCAAGAACCGCACGCGCGTCAACGTCTCGGTCGGCCCCGCCGCCCGCATGGACGTGCCGGGCCTCTTGACCGCACTCGACCGCTATCCGTACGGCTGCGCCGAGCAGACGGTCTCCCGCGCGCTGCCGCTGCTCTACGCCAACGCCGTCGCCGCCCGCATCGGCATCGGCGCCGACAAGGAGCTGAAGGAACGCGTGCAGGGCGCCATCGCCCGCGTCTTCGACATGCAGGATAGCTCCGGCGCGTTCGGCGCCTGGGGTCCCGGCAACGTCGACCTCTGGCTCACGAGCTACGTCACCGACTTCCTGACGCGCGCCCGCGAGGCCGGCTACGACGTGCGCCAGCTCCCCTTCAACCAGGCCCTAGACCGCCTGCAGAACTTCGCCTTGAACGGCGAGGACTTCACCTCCGGCGGCGAGGACCGCGCCTACGCCCTCTACGTGCTGGCCCGCAACGGCCGCGCGCCGGTGGGCGAGCTGCGCTACTACGCCGACACGCGCCTCGACCGCTTCACGACACCGCTCGGCAAGGCCCAGATCGGCGCCGCGCTCGCCATGGTCGGTGACAAGGAGCGCGCCGAGACGGCCTTCGCCGCCGCCCTTGACGCCTTCAAGGACACCGAGCAGCTTCGCCTCGCGCGCTACGACTACGGCTCCGACATCCGCGACGGCGCAGCGCTCGTCACGCTTGCCTCCGAGACCGGCATCGTGAAAACGGAGACGCCGCGCCTCGTCGACGTGGTTGCCAAGGCCTACACGTCCCGCAGCTACACCTCCACGCAGGAGCAGGCGTGGATGCTGCTCGCGGCCCATGCGCTCGGCGAGCAGGCGTCCTCCGCCAAGCTCATTGTCGACGGTGCGCCCGTCGCCGATGGCTCGCTCATCCGCGCCCTCTCGGCCGAGGAGGTGGAGAAGGGCATCGTCATCACCAACGATGGCGACCAGCCGACCGACGCCGTCGTCTCGGTGATCGGCGCTTCCCTCACGCCCGAGCCCGCCGTCTCCAAGGGCTTCAAGGTCGAGCGCAGCTACTACACGCTCGACGGCAAGCCGGTCGATCTCGCGAGCGCCACCGGCGGCAGGAGCGAGATCGTCCAGAACGAGCGCCTGGTCGCCGTGGTGAGGATCGAGAGCGACGAGGCCGCCGGCCGCGTGCTCCTCGTCGACCGTCTGCCGGCGGGCCTCGAAATCGAGAACCCGCGCCTCGTCGACAGTGGTGACATCAAGACCATCGACTGGCTGAAGACGACGCTGCGGCCCGATCACACCGAGTTCCGTGACGATCGCTTCGTCGCCGCCTTCAACCTCTGGGGCCAGGAAAGCAGCTCCCCGTCGAGCGACAACAGCGACGACAGCACGGCCAATGAGGAGGGCACGGACGCCACCACCACCGGCGACAAAGCCGCCGCGTCCGCGACCGTCGCCTACATCGTCCGCGCGGTGACGCCCGGCACCTTCGTCCACCCGGCCGCCACCGTCGAGGACATGTACCGCCCGGAGCGTTACGCCCGCTCCGGCGCCGGCACGCTCGTCATCTCGGCGAAGGACTAGGAACGGGACATGCGCGTACCGTTCCTCACCAAACGGCGAACCGCAGAGACGGGCTTCTCCTCCACCCCCCGCGATCGCGCATCGCGAAGGAGAGCGCCACTCCCACGCTCTCTGCGGCTCGCCGCCCTCTCGCTGGCGGCGGTGGCCCTCCTGGTCGCCGCCGCCAGCATCACGCTTGAGGTCACCAAGCGCCGGATCGGGCCGCTGCCACTCGCCGAGACCGAGGAGACGTCCGTCACCGTCCTCGACCGCGACAACCGCCTCCTGCGTGCCTTCACCACCAAGGACGGGCGCTGGCGCCTGCCCCTCGACGTGAGCGAGGTCGACCCCCGCTACCTCGCCATGCTGATGGCCTTCGAGGACAAGCGCTTCTACGAGCACGGCGGCGTGGACTATTACGCCTTCCTGCGCGCCGGCTATCTCCTGGCCCGCCACGGCGAGATTCTCTCGGGCGGCTCCACGCTCACCATGCAGGTCGCGCGCCTGCTCGACCGCAAGCACGAGCGCACCGGCATGGGCAAGCTGCGCCAGATCGCCCGTGCGCTGCAGCTCGAGGACGAGCTCTCGAAGGACGACATCCTGCGCCTCTACCTCAGGCTCGCCCCGTTCGGCGGCAATATCGAGGGCGTGCGCGCCGCTTCGCTGGCCTACTTCGGCAAGGAGCCGCGCCACCTCTCGGCCGGCGAGGCCGCGCTCCTCGTCGCGCTCCCGCAATCGCCGGAGCGCCGCCGCCCCGACCGCAACAGCGAGGCGGCGCTGAAGGCACGCAACCGCGTGCTCGACCGCGCCGTCGAGGCGGGCGTGCTGCCCAAGGCCGAGGCCGAACGCGCCAAGGGCGAGCGCATCCCGAAGGAGCGCCTCGAGGTCTTGAAGCTCGCGCCGCACCTTTCGGAGTCCGAGGTTGCGGCCCACCCGGTCCGCACCATCCATCACCTGACGCTCGACCACGACATGCAGGCCGCCGTCGAGAAGCTCGCCGTCGAGCAGACCAGGCTCCTCGGTCCCAAGCTCTCCGCCGCCGTGCTCGTCGTCGACCATGCGACGGGCGAGGTGCTGGCCCACGTCGGCTCCGCCGGCTACCTCGACAGCGACCGCTGGGGCGCCATCGACATGACGCGCGCCGTCCGCTCGCCGGGCTCGACCCTGAAGCCCTTCATCTACGGGCTCGCCTTCGAGCAGGGCATCGCCCACCCCGAGACGCTGATCGAGGACCGCCCGACCCGCTTCGGCACCTACACGCCCGAGAACTTCGACGAGGAGTTCCACGGCACGGTGAGCATCCGCGAGGCCCTCGGCAATTCGCTCAACGTGCCTGCCGTGAAGGTGCTGGCCGCCGTCGGCCCCGGCCGCCTCATGGGCCGCTTCCGCCGCGCCGGCATCGCGCCCTCGCTGCCGGCCAACGCAGGCGCCTCGCTTGCCATTGCCTTGGGCGGCGTCGGCATGACGCTCGAGGACCTGGCCGGACTCTATGCCGGCCTTGCCCGCGGCGGCGAGCCGGTCGATTTGAGATGGAGCCGCGATGACACGCCCAACACGCGCTCCGTCGCCCGCAAACGCCTCCTCACGCCCGTCTCCGCCTGGTACGTCACCGACATCCTGCGCGACGCCCCGCCGCCGCCCAACACCAAGGGCGGCGCCATCGCCTACAAGACCGGAACCTCCTACGGCTATCGCGACGCCTGGGCCGTCGGCTACGACGGCCGCTACGTCGTGGCGGTCTGGGTGGGCCGGCCGGACGGCGCCTCGACGCCGGGACTGATGGGCCGCTTCAGCGCCGCGCCGATCCTGTTCGATGCCTTTGCGCGCATCACGGAGCGCCCGGCGCCGTTCCGCCCCGCGCCCGCCGGCGTCGTCAAAGCAACGGGCGCGACACTGCCGCCGCCCCTGAAGCGTTTCCGCGAGCCGGGCGACGACGCGGTCGCAACCGGTGCATTCCTCGAGCCGCCCGTGCTGATCTCCTTCCCGCCCGACCGCTCCGAGCTCGACATGGAGGAGCGCGAGGCCGAGCCGCTGATCATCAAGGCCGAGGGCGGCGCGCTGCCGCTCACCTGGCTGATCG
>JBFXEP010000088.1:0-9253 GCA_050179995.1 Hyphomicrobium sp. | reverse complement strand
GCTAGCCACGGCCACCCGAGGTGGTACTCTCCGGCTGACTTCGACAACACAGACCAGTCGAAGTGACGGCAGAGACTGGGGGCGTGTTGAAAAGACACACAAGAGTTCAACGTGGACCACGTAAGGCGGGGTAAAATTATGGGGGATTCCAAGCTACCTCCGGAGTTTCCGGGCGGCGGAGTATTGGCTGACAGCGAGCTTGAGCGCCTGGAAGAGGGCGGTCTTGAAGTATTCGAGATCGCTGGAACCATAAAATGGTTCGACGTTGCCAAAGGTTATGGATTTATTGTTCCAGACAATGGCTTGGCGGACGTCCTCCTGCACGTGACCTGCCTGCGCGCTGGCGGCTACCAGACCGCCTACGAGGGGGCCCGTATTCACTGCCAGGTCCTGCGGCGACCCAAAGGCATGCAAGCCTTCCGCATCCTGTCGATGGACGAATCGACCGCAATTCACCCGTCGCTGCTTCCGCAACGCACGCACGTTCATGTGCAGCCGGAAAGCGACTGGATTCGAGTTATGGTCAAATGGTTCAATAGGGTACGGGGCTTCGGATTCCTCACCCAGGGCGAGGGCACGCCGGACATCTTCGTCCACATGGAGACCCTTCGCCGCTTCGGCTTCACGGAGCTGCGGCCGGGCCAGACCGTGCAGGTGCGCTGGGGCATGGGTTCCAAGGGCTGCATGGCCGCCGAGCTCAAGCCGGACGGCTCGACCGCGGGGATCACCTCCCCGCACTGACGCGCCACTGGCGCGCCCACTTCGAGAGCTTCCGATCCGCCGCGCCATGCTAGTCTGGCGCGGCGGATTGCTTTTATGTGGGCAACGGAGCCGAGAGGTTCGATGACGCGACGCATTCGATCGCCAGGGGCTGCCGTCGGGGCGGCCCTTCTCGCAGTAGCGGCGGCCGGCGCCGGGGCGGCGGCCATCGTGCTGTGGCCCGGCGCGCGCACCAGTGCTACCGCCGGGACGGAGGAGCAGCGCCTCGAGCTCGTGACCGCTACCGGCGTGCACCCGCTCGAGGTCGAGATCGCCGCCACCCCGGAGCGCCAGGCCCTCGGCCTCATGTATCGCACGAGCCTCCCCGACTCGAAGGGCATGCTGTTTCCCCACACGGAGCCGCGCGAGCTCACCATGTGGATGCGCAACACCTACATCCCGCTCGACATGGTGTTCATCCTGCGCGACGGCACCGTGCATCGCATCGAGGCGCGCACCGAGCCACTGTCGGAGCGCATCATCTCCTCGGACGGTCCCGTCTTCGCCGTGCTCGAGATCGCGGGCGGCGCCGCCGGGCGCTTGGGCCTCAAGCCTGGCGACAAGGTCCGCCACGCGCTGTTCGAGGCACCGCCATCCAACTAGACCATGATCGCTTCGGACCCTAGTCGCTCCGATCGTCGCGCCGCCTATCCGGCGCGGCGTGAATCGGTAGCGCAGGAGAGTCCGAAGCGTGAATCATCCGGTCTTGTCAAAAGCCGGGAGCGCGATCTCGATTCAATCAAAACTGATCGCGTTTCAGCGCCGCGGCGCTTGACCCATGCCGCCCGACGCGGCACATGTTGCGCCACCACGCGGCGGGCGGGTAAGCCGTCACGCCCGTGCGTAAATCTCGGGGTATAGCTCAGCCTGGTAGAGCACCTGCTTTGGGAGCAGGAAGTCGGGAGTTCGAATCTCTCTGCCCCGACCACCAATCCCTCATTCCACAAAATCGGTGGAGTGTGCCTTTTCAGCCCCAGGATCATTCTTGAATCCTCGCTATGCTGAAGTGGCGAGTGTCGTCCGGTACTGAAGTTGTGTGCGGTGGGGGTGTAGATGAGGATACCCGAGGGACGATCCGGGAAAAGCCCTGTTATCTCCGCACGGGCGACCGACGATTTCGTGATCGGAGACGTCGAAAACCGCCACAACGGCTTTTTTAACCTCAATATTTATCCCGTTCGCCACCGGGTGACGTACGGCGAAGCCGGCGAGATGGGCCCCGAGCACAAGCTTGAGGTCTTCGAGCGCGGCGATGCCGTGGGCGTGCTTTTGTACGACCGGCGCAATGGCAAGGTCATCGTGGTCCGCCAGTTCCGCCTGGCGACGGTCGACCTCGCGCCGACGGACGATCGGGAAGAAAGTCGCCCCGACGACGAGCCCGTTCCGCGCAACGGCTGGATCATCGAGGCGGTGGCCGGCATGATCGGTGCCATCAAGGACAAGGATGGCAACGTCGTCGGAACGGAAACTCCGGAACAGACTGCGATCCGCGAAACCCGCGAGGAGACAGGATACAAGATCGAGAATCCGGAGCTGATCGCCACCTTCTTCTCATCTCCCGGCGGCACGACCGAGCGCATCTTCCTCTTTTTTGCCCTCGTCTCCAGGGACACCCCTGGCGGCGGCGGCGGCGGCGGCAAGCCGCGCGCCTATGGTACATCGACGGAGGACATTGAGGTTCTCGAGCTTTCGGTTGCGACGTTCAGCAGAATGGTGGGCGAGCGAAAGATCGTCGATCCAAAGCTTCTGATCGCCGCCTACTACCTGCAGGCGAGGCTGGGCCTTCGCATCGAGACCGACCGCCATCTCGCGCCGGCGGACGCTCCGCCCACGCTGTTCCGCTGGAACAAGAGAAGCGACATCGCGATCGGCTTCAAGACGGGCGACATCCTGAGCGTGCGTGGCGTCGACGTCTGGCTCAATCCAGAGAACAAGTACATGATGATGGCGCGGGTGATCGACGACACCCTGTCGGCCAGCATCAGATGGGGCGGCGCCGAAAAGTATACCGATCACCGCGTCGCCGTGGACGTCATCGGCAATGCGCTGCGTCGCGAGGTCGGAACGCGCTCCGAGGTGCGCGACGACGAGATCATAGAGACCGAGCCGGGAGCGCTGCGCGGCGACAAGGGCAACAATGTCGAGCGCCTCCTCCATCTCCCGATCGGCGAGGCGAAGGGACCCCAGAAGGCGCGCGAGGGAGTTGAGATCCAGCCGGGCAGAATAGCCCCGACGCTCGAAGCCGCGTTATGCCATGCGGACGAAGCCAACGGCACGCGCGTCGAGCGCTGGTTGCAATGGCTTTTTTCCTTCGGCTCCCGCGGCAAGCTGTGCCGGTCGGTGCTCGTGCCGATGATCGGCACCGGTCAGGGAGGGCTAACGACGCAGGAGGTTGTTCCGAATATCGTCAAGGGGATTGCCGACTTCCTGGAGAAGCACGGGGAGGACACGGCGATCGACCGCATCTACCTCCTGGTTCGCTACGAGCGGGATCTTGCGGACTGCGAACGCGAGCTCGCGGCCAGTCATCACTTCACGAGAGACGACGGAAGCGCGAGCCCACCGAAGGCACCTGGTGCCGTTTGAGGCGGTAGTCCAATGTACCAGGATCTGGTCAAGCTCAGCGGTGTCATCGGCAATTGGTTCCGCAGGTGGTTCGAGGCCGTCCACCCCCTGCCCATCCTGTTCGCGGCAGCGGTGGCGATGCTGCTCGGAGGCGTGGGGCAGCTTTACGAGCTCTACACCGTCCTGATCGAGGCCTACTACGATGTCGGCCAGGCGGCTGAGGGCGGTACGGAGCCCACGGCGTGGGGCGGAATCCAGATAGCGATCGCTGTCGTGGCGCTCCTGACGTTGAGTGGGTCGCTCTACGTCGCCAACCGCAGCCTCGGCCGCTTCCGAACCGCGCACGTGTTCCAGGAATATCATGGTTCCGCGGTCGATTCGCGCCTCAGCTTCCGCGTCCACTTCGTCGGGCTTCTCGCAGCCTTGCTCCCGTTGCTGGGCGCCGCTTATGGCGTGGCCATCGCCGGGCGACGGATGATCCGCCATCTCGAGACCATCCTCTCCGGATCAGGGCACTATTCCCAATTGGAAGGCGCAGGTGCAGAGACCTATTTCTCGCGCGGCTTCGACGGCGTGATCATCACCCAGGCGCACATGGAGCGCCTGCGGGGGCTCTACGCCGACCTCAGCACATGGGACCCGGTCCTGAGTCTCCTCGACGACCCCTGGTTTCGCATCGGTGCTCCCCTCGCGTTGCTCGTTCTGCTGTTGCCGCTGGCGGCGCTGACGATGCGCAAGCCGATCGACGGACTGCTTTTGGCGCCCATTCGCCTCCGGCGTCGCCTTGCGAGGCTTCGCGGCAAGCCTGAGCCGGAGCTCTCCTTCAAGCAGGGGTCCGTCAGCGCCAAGGCGAGCGACTTTGTGCGCGTCGTCGAGCTTGGCTGGCTGCCGAGCCTGTGGCGCATTTTCGGCCGGGCGGCCGTGGTGCTGGCCACCGCGCTGACGGTCGCAAGTCTCGTCGTTCCCCTGGTATTCGCTATGCGCGCCGCTCATGCCGGCTGGCTGCCGAACCTGTCGTGGACCTTCTGGGCCGATCTCACCAGCGGCCCCGAGTTCACGGGTGGAAGCGCAACGCCGGTGGGATTGTGGGCGGTGAGCGCGACGCTGGTGCTGATCGTTGCGGCGTTCCTGCCCCGGCTCTTCTCCGGCGTGTGGTCCACGATCGCCCGGGCGCTGCTTTGGACGCTCGCCGCACTGGCGGTCTTTTCCGGGTTCGCCGAGTTCGAATGGGCCTCGATCTCGCGCATGCTGGGGCCCCTCGCGATGGCGATCATCGCCTGCCTCGTCATCTTTTCGATCCTCGTCATTGCGGCGATGGCTGCGCGCCAGACTGGCATTCCGATCCTCCTGGTGCTCGTCGGCATCGGGGCGGTTGTCGTCCCGGAGAAGCTCGAGCTCGGCAATTGGCTGCTGGTCGCCTGCCTCGTGCTGTCGGTTTTTCTCTGGGCGACATGGTCGCCGCAACGCGAGCAGGCGAGGATTCTCGTGGTGGCACTTCTGGCGGTCGCGCTGGTGGGCCTGCACAAGCACTGGCACAATGTGACCTGGCTCCAATTCACGACCGCGGACGCAATGCCCGACAGCCCGGCGCCAACCGCGAGCGCGAAGCCGCTCGCAGAGCCTTTGCCGCTCGCCAGTACATTCCGCGAGTGGCTCACGGTGCGCAGGGAAGCCGAGAACTGGCCAGCGGGCAAACCCTATCCCGTCTTCATCATCGCCGCGGAAGGCGGCGGCATCTACGCAGCGGCCGCCGCCGCGACCGTTCTCAGCCGCATGCAGGCGCACTGCGATAACTTCTCCCAGCACGTTTTCGCGGTCTCTGGCGTTTCGGGCGGAGCCGTCGGCGCCACCATTTTTCATAGCGCGCTCGGCGCGGATCCCGCCAGAACGCAGCTCGCCCATGGTCCTTGCCGGCCGCAATCCCTCGAAAGCAAGGAGCCGGCAACGTTCGATCTCGAGCAGGAGGTCGACCGCGTCGTGCGCGACGACCATCTGTCGCCTCTCGTCGGCCTGATCGCGCCGGACGTGCTCGGAACGGCCAACGATCGTGCCTGGGGCCTCGAGCAAAGCCTCGTGAAATCGCTCTGCGAGCATTTCGGCGCCGAGCCGGGGCAGGTGTCCGAGAAGTTCGACGCGGTAAAGAACTGCGAGGCCTGGGGCACGGCGCCTTTCGCCGCGCACTGGCGGCTCGATAAGCCGGCGCCGGCGCTGGTGCTCAACACCACCTGGGTGCGGGTCGGCAACCGCGTTGTCTACGCGCCATTCCAGCTGAAAAGCGACAAGTTCGTCACCCTCGACGCCTTCGGAGAGGGTGGCGAGCTGTCGAGCGCATGGCCCAACCGCTACGACAAGGTCCCCCTCGTACGTGCGGCGGTGGACAGTGCGCGCTTCCCCGGCATCGTGCCGGCGCAAGAGCTCAAGACCGACGACGGAAAGGAGCGCTGGTACTTCGTCGACGGCGGCTACGTGGATGCCTCCGGCGCCATGACGGCGCAAGAAATCTATCGCAGCCTCAAGGAGATCATTGAGGACAAGCCGGAGCAGTTCGGCCAGGTCGATCTGCGCCTCGTCCTCCTCACCAGCTCGCAAACCGACAAGATCAAAGAGGGCTCCACGGAGCCCGAGTTGCGCGATGTCATGGCCCCCATCGTCGCCGTCTTCACGGTGCGCGGGCTGCTGTCGCGCATCGCCGCCAAGGAGACCATCGCCCGCGTCGCCCTGAGCAACCCCGCGAACAAGGCCGCTGAGCTCGCGGGGCTGGAAAGCCCGGAGCAGAAACCGCCGCCGACGTCCGACGGTGCTCGGAGCAGTCGCGACACGTGGGCCGTCACGGTGATAGAGCTCAATCAGCAGGACTTCGCGCTGGAGCTCGGCTGGAAGATCTCGCGGCTCACGCAAGACATCGTCTCGCTGCAGATCGGGCATCCGTCGTTGTGCACGCAAGCCAATGGAGAGGCGCAGCAAAAGCGCCTCGCACCCAGCGATGCCAATCCGAAGGATCCGTCGGTTGACCGGACGAAGCGGCGCACACCGCTCGAGGTCGCGCGCACCATCCGCGCCAACAGCTGCGTCATGCTCTCGATGGAGACCTTGCTGCGCGGCGAATGAGCTCGGCTCGTCTCGCCCTAGAGCAGCGACCACTGCGCCGCCGCCGTCGCCCATGCCACGATGGCAAGGTTGGAGGCGGCGTGCGCGGCGATGGGGTCCGAAAGCCGCCGCGTACGGTACATGAGCAAGGCATAGACCGCGCCCGCGAGGGCCCCCGCCAGCCACCGCTCGTGCATGAGGCCGAAGGCCATCGAGGACGCCGCGAACGCGATAAGCCGGAATTCGCCGAAGCCGACGCTCTCGAAGCGGGCGGACACCAGCCAGCGCGCGAGGAAACCGCGAAACGCCAGCTCCTCGGCGACCGGCACCAGGGCCACCGAGCCGAGCGCCCGCAGCGCGAGCCACAGGGCCGCGATCCAAGCCGGGAGCGTCGCGATCCAATCGCCGAGCCCCGCCCCCTTGTCGCCGCCTGGCTCCGTCGCGATCCACAGCGCCCCGACCACGAGCCCGATCACGACCGAGCTCCACGAAACCGGGGCGATCAGCGCCACGTAGGCGTCGCGGAACCACCACAGCGCGGCAGCGACGGCAGCGACCTTGACCGGGTAGAGCCACTGGTCGTGCGGGGCGAAGGCCGAGGCGAGAATGGTGGCGGCGACGAGCGCCATGAACGGCGCCAGGTAGGCGAGCGTCGCATCGGGCTCGGCGCCGGCGGAGCGGGCGTCCGCAAGGCGAGCCTCGCGCGCGGGTATTGCGGTGAAGAAGGAAAGCCGTCGCGTCACGGCAACGAGGCCGAGCGTGACGAGAAGGAACGAGATCCATCCCGCCTGCGAGTGGAAGCCTTGCAGCGCGATCTCAGGCGACACGTGCGCGCCGATGCTGACCAGCACCGCGATGCGCAGCGCATTGAGCAGCCAGATGGCCGCCATGCCGAGCGGCGCCAGCATGAAAACGTTCGGGAACTTGAGCTCGCGGCGGAACACCCACAGATAGACCGCCAAGAACACCAGGACCAGGGTCACACCTTCGTACCCGGAGCACGCCTCGTTGATCCACACGGAGAAATCGCCAACTCCCAGGATGTGGCCCTCGGCGTTGACCATCGCGTTGGGCTCGTAGAGCGCCAGTATCCAGTACGAGACCGTGAGCGTGGCGGCGGCGAGCGGGGTCCATCCACTCTGCGCCAGGCCCTCGAGCCACAGGGCGAGCGCTCCGCCACCGATCGCGATCGCGATTTCCACGGGAGCGATCTGCGCAAGCCTCCGCCAGAAGGCCGGCGGGGCGGCGACAAGCGCCAGCGATGCGCCGGTCGCCAGCAGCAGCAGGCTGTAGAGGGCGAGCGCGGGCACGGTCTGCTCGCTCATATGCGAGATGACGAAGCGGGCAAAGATGAGCCCGGCGAACAGCACGATATTGGCAGCGATTGAGAGCTTGGCCGCGCCCGGCACGGCCGTCGCGTGATACGCCTCGACGATCTCCGTGCGGCGCGGCCACAGCGCGATCAGGAGCAGGCAAAAGGAGACGACGGCGATCTTCGCGGCCGAGTTGGCGTAGAACAGGGGGTCCTGCCACAAAGGGAAATTGGAGTGCGGCAGGTCGAACAGGAATGTCGCGACCACGATCTCGAGGGCGGCGAGAGCGCCGAACAGCGAGAGGTGCCGCAGGGCGCTTTGCCGCTGACTCGCAGGCGATGTCATGGCGTCGGGGGGCAGCAGCGTGATCATGATCGATGTCGTGAACCGGCGCTCATCGGCACTTGGACGGCGGCCCGGTCGACGTCGAAAGCCGCGCTTACCGGTTTCTCATCCGGTTATAGAGCACGATCGCCACGCTGGCGACGAGGGCGAAAACGGCGATCGCGCCGGCACTGTCGAACTCCGGCGTCGCGCTGGGAGCACCCGGCGTGCCTTTGTCGCCCCCGCCCGAGCCCCAGCCCGGGAACAGCCAGGACATCGCCATGGCTTGGTCCACCGTCAGAGCTACGCTCATGAGAAGGGTGATTGCACGCACCTTGAGATTGCTTGTCATGTCCCCCTCTGCAGGTTTGTGATTTGAACGCTGATGCACAATTCTAACCCCAACTCGCGTGCAATCTCACCTTTGGTCATTTCATGGTTAAGTCCGGATCGAGCAAAAAATCCGTCCAGCGACGATCCTGATAGGAGTGTCCCGAGGGAAGCCGGCGATGCTTTTTGGAGGATTGGCCGGCTCTAGCTGCGCACCGCATCGGCCATGAACTCCGCCAGCATGGCGCTGACGCCGACCAGCTCGTGAGCGCCGCACGTATCGAGCTTGAGGGCACCGACCGTGATCGACTGGCGGTCGTTCGGGATGGCAGCGAAGCAGACGCCGATCAACTCGCCCGCTTTGGCGCGCGCGAGGAGCGACTCGAGCGTGCTCACCATCCGCGCTCTCCCGGCTTCGGCCTTCTCGTCGCGAACAACATCGATCGAGACCAGGTCGCCCACGGCACGCTCCTTTTGACATTGCAGCGCGAGAGCAACCGACGACGCAGCCGGGAAGTTCCGCCAGGGCTGCCCGAACCCGCCCGCGCCCGCTCAGCCGCGCGCCACGGCCGTCACGTGGCCCGGAAACTCGGGCGTCGCCATCAGCGCCTTGCAGCGCTCGAAGCGCCCGGTCGCGTAGGCCCAGAAGTCGTCCGCCGGGTTCTTGTTGGCGTGCTGGATGAGGCCCCACAGCGTCCACAGGAGATCGCACATGGCCTTGTAGATGACGACGCGTCCGTGCTCGGCCGGCGTCGGCGTGCCGCCGAAGTAGGCGCCAATGAGCTCGGCCTCCTTGTCGGGCGCGAGCTTGGCCTCGACGATGACGTCGCCGAGGTCCCAGAGCGGATCGTTCATGCCCGAGTACTCCCAGTCGA
>JBFXEP010000087.1:0-9253 GCA_050179995.1 Hyphomicrobium sp. | reverse complement strand
GCCACCAGGATCAGGAAGAAGACCGACGTGCCGGCCTGCGGCACGACGATGAACTCCACCAGCGCCGCGATGAAGACCAGCATGGAGAGCCCGTGATCGACCAGCGACGAGGTCGAGGTGTAGGTCGCTTTCAGGATCTCGACGAAGAGCACGACGAGCATCACGATGAGGATCAGGTCGCCCCAGGTGAACGCCCAATGCGCCCCGCTGATCATGGGGATGCTGAAAAGCTCAGTCGAGAGGAGAGCGCGTGCGCCGGCCGCCCCGTCCGTCACCGCCGCAGGATCCGCCCCGCCGCCTGAGAACACGATGATGACGTTGTAGAGGACGAAGGCGAGGAAGGTGAGTGGGATAGCTCTCAGCGACATGTCTCTCTCCTGGTGGCCAAGGCGAGGCCGTGACCCGAAGCCTCGTACCCTATCCTCCGAGAGATTGCGAGCGTCCACAAGCAAAACGACGGTCCGAGCCAGGCTCCGCCGCCGTTTCTCGCCTCGTGTTGTCGTCGTTGCCGCGCGGGTCTCGTCGTCACAGACCCGACATCGATCGCCCTCAGGCGTCGGACTTGGCGGGCAGGATCTGACGGCCGCGATACTTGCCCGTCTTGAGATCGATGTGGTGCGGACGGCGGCGCTCGCCGCTGTCCTTGTCCTCGACATAGGCGGGGGCCGACAGCGCATCGTGCGATTGGCGCTGGCCCTTCTTCATGGGCGATGTCTTTTTCCTAGGAACAGCCATAGGTTAACTCCAGTCGTCGCGGTCCCGGACACGCTTGCCGGCCGCCAAAACGAAGCGCGACGTCCAATCGCTCGATCGGGCGTCGCAGGCTCCAAAATCAGAGATCGCGCCTTATAGCGGCAATCGATCGGGCACGCCAGACCAATTTCGCTCCCGCCAAGCCCAGAAAACATTGGAGATTTCGCGCTGGCGGCAGGCCTTCGCCGGATCCCTAGCGTGCTTCCGGAAAAGTGGGAACCGGTTTTCCGATAAGAAGCACGACAAGACAAGGATCTAGAGGCTTTCCGCGATTCCACGAAAAGCGGAAAGCCTCTAGCGCGGCCCGAAGTTGAGCGTCGGCGCCCAATCTTCCTCGGGCGGCGGCGGCTTCTTCACGGGACGGGGCGGGGCGGTCTTGCGCTGCTGCACGGGCTTCGTCCGCGTGCCGAGCGGCCCGGCTGCAACTGGCGCCTTCGCCGAGGCGGACACGACACACGACGCCACCGCCCCGTAGGCGCGCACGCGCGACTGCACCACGCGCGCCTTGGCCGAGGTCTGCGCGCCGGGCGAGCCAGCATCGCGCAGCAGCGGATTGGGCAGCACGGCGGCGAGCAGAGCCGACTCGCGCTCGCTGAGGCGCGAGGCGGACTTGTTGAAGTGATGGCGCGCCGCCGCCTCCGCGCCGAACACGCCCGGCCCCCACTCGGCGATGTTGAGATAGACCTCGAGCACGCGCCGCTTCGGCCAGACCATCTCCATGAAGAGCGTGAGCGGGATTTCGATCACCTTGCGCACGTAGCTCTTGGAGTTCCACAGGAAGAGGTTCTTGACCACCTGCATCGAGATCGTGCTGGCCCCGCGCGGAACGCCGCCCGACGCGCGCTCGATGGCCTCCTTGATGGCCTCGGTGTCGATGCCGCTGTGCTCGCAGAAACGCCCGTCCTCCGACACCACGACGGCGCGCACCAGCGCCGGAGAGATGGACGAGAGCGGCACCCAGGTGCGGTCGATCGAGGTGCCGGTCAAAAGCTGGCGCAGCATCAGCGCCGATCCCGGCGGATTGACGAACCGGAAGAGGATGATGAGCACCAGCACGAGGGCGAGATAGCCGCCGACGATGTAAAGGCCATAGCGCAGGCCGGTGCGAACGTGCTCGCCCCAGGGCTGCGTCTGCCACCACGGGGCCTGCGCCGCGTCGGGTGTCGCCACGGCTCTGAGCGGCTCGGCCTTCGGCTGGATGTCGGGAGCAACCGGGCGCGGGATGCGGAGCGACGGATCGAGCCGCCGCCCGAGCGTGATCAGATGCGGCTCATGATCCGCCTCGAGCGCCGGGGGACGGAACAGGTCCTCCGCCGCGGCCGTGAAGGCGTCGGCAGTGCCGTCCCCGTTTGAACTTGCCGAGGCGTCATCATGGGATTCGGATGGCGAGGCCGCCGGCTCGTCTTCGGGCTCCGCGAGCACGTCCGCGATGGCGCCATGCCACGCCTCTGTTTCACGTGGAGCGGCCGAAGAGTCCGGCTCTGGCGGAGCGGTCTCGTTCGCGATCTCGACGTCTGCGTGGGACTCGGCGGCCGGGACCTCCACATCAAGATTGGCGGCCGCCTCATCCACCCGTGCGGCGGCAGACCGTCCCGTGGTCTCATCCGCGACGTCGCCCCTGGCCGGCCCACCCTCCGAGCGGGGACCGTCCGGCGGGAGCGGCATGTCGCCATGCGCCCCATCGTCCTCACGGATGTCCTTATCCGCCACGGATGCTATATCCCGCGCCAAGCATTGAAATCCCTCTGGCAATTCTAGGTACTTCGTCCATGACCTTCGCGCAAAGGCTCGATCGGATCAGAGGGTTGACGGACACCCGCCTCGCAGCCCTGCTAAGGACAAATACGGAGCGTTTGGAAGGAGATGCCCCGTCCCCCGAGCGCCTGTCGCAGGCCATTCGCCATGCGACGCTCGGAGGTGGAAAAAGGTTCCGGCCATTCCTTGTGATCGAGAGTGCGGCCCTTTTCGGGCTGCCGGAGGACGCGGCGCTGGATACCGCGGCGGCGGTGGAATGCGTGCATTGCTACTCCCTGGCCCATGACGACCTCCCGGCCATGGACAATGACGCGTTGCGCCGCGGACAGCCCACCGTCTGGAAGGCCTATGGTGAATGGGCGGCCATCCTCGCCGGCGACGCCCTTCTGACCGCCGCCTTCGAGACGCTGAGCCAGCCTGCCACCCACGCCAGCGCCGACGTTCGGCTCCAGTTGATCGCCGGCCTCGCGCGTGCCGCGGGCGTTGCCGGCATGGTCGGCGGCCAGGCGCTCGATCTCGAGGCGGAGCGCGCGGCTGGGCGCGCGCCGCTCTCACTCGCCGCAATTCTCCACCTGCAGCGCTTGAAGACCGGAGCCCTGATCCGCTTCTCCTGCGAGGCGGGCGCCATCCTGGGAGAAGCTGGAGACGAGGCGCGCGAGGCGCTTCGCCGCTATGGCGACGCCATCGGCCTCGCCTTCCAGATCGCCGACGACCTTCTCGACGCAGAGGGCGACGCGGCGACGGTCGGCAAGGCCGTGAGCAAGGATGCCGCCGCCGGCAAGGCGACCCTCGTCTCGCTGATGGGACGCGAGGCGGCCCGCGCCGAGCTCGCACGCGTCGAGACCTCCGCCGTCGCCGTGCTCCTCCCCTTTGGCGATCGCGCGGGCCCGCTCATCGAGGCCGCCCGCTTCGTCGCCGCGCGCAATCGTTAACCGGCGGGCTCTCGGCCCTGGGTCCCGGCTCTGAGGCCCACGCCTTCGCTTGGTCGGGATGACAACCTGTGCCACGCCCCCCACGTGTCATCCCGGCCGAGCGGCACAAGCCGCGAGAGCCGGGATCAGGCCCACGAGTTCCCCCCTAAGCCGCTCCCACTTTGCATTCCACGCGGTTTCGGGCCATAAGCCCCGCTCCCAAGCCGAGAAACCGATGACCCCCAAGATCGCCATCGTCGGCCGGCCCAATGTCGGCAAGTCGACCCTGTTCAACCGCCTCACCGGCACGCGTGACGCTCTCGTCTCCGACCTGCCGGGGCTCACGCGCGACCGCAAGGAAGGCGCGGCCGAGCTCGGCGGCCACCCGATCACGATCATCGACACCGCCGGCCTCGAGGTCGCGGCCAAGGGCTCCATCGCCGACCGCATGCGCCTGCAGACCGAGGCCGCGATCTCGCTCGCCGACCTCGTCCTCTTCGTCATTGACGCGCGCGACGGCGTCACCGCCACCGACCAGACCTTCGCCCGCACCGTGCGCGCCTCCGGCCGCCCTGTCGTGCTGATCGCCAACAAGTGCGAGGGCCGCTCCTCCGACGAGGGCTTCTACGAGGCTTTCAAGCTCGGCCTGGGCGAGCCGGTCGCCATCTCCGCCGAGCACGGCCTCGGCCTCGGCGACCTCGAGCGCGACGCCCTCGCCGCCCTCGGCCTCAAGCCCAAGCAACGCCCCAAGCGGCGCGACGACGCGAGCGACGACGACGAGGCACCCGCCGAGACGAGCCAGCGTCCCTTGCGCGTCGCCATCGTCGGCCGTCCCAACGCCGGTAAGTCGACGCTCGTCAACGCCATCCTTGGCGAGGACCGCATGATCGTCGGCCCCGAGCCGGGCCTGACGCGCGATTCGGTGGCGAGCGACATCGACTGGCAGGGCCACGCCATCCGGCTGTTCGACACCGCGGGCCTGCGCCGCAAGGCGAAGGTCACCGAGACGGCCGAGAAGCTCTCGACCGGTGACGCGCTGCGCGCCATCCGCTTCGCCGAGGTGGTCGTGCTCCTCCTCGACGCCGAGCGCGGCATCGAGCACCAGGACCTCACCATCGCCGAACTCGTCACCGAGGAGGGGCGCGCGCTCGTCATCGCCTTGAACAAGTGGGACCGCATCGAGGCGAAGGACAGCACCTTGCGCGCGCTGCGCGAGAAGATCGCCGAAGGCCTGGCCCAGGTTCCGGGCGTCGCCGTGATCCCCATCTCGGCCGCGAGCGAGAAAGGCCTCGACAAGCTGCTCCGCGCTGTCATCACCGCCGCCGAGATCTGGAACCGGCGCGTGCCGACACCTGCGCTCAACCGCTGGCTTGGGGAGGCGCTCGCCCGCCACGCACCACCCGCGCCCTCCGGCCGCCGCCTTAAGATCCGCTACATGACGCAGCCGTCGACGCGGCCGCCGACCTTCGTCGCCTTCTGCTCGCGCCCCGACGCCCTGCCCCAGGCCTACCAGAAGTACCTGACCAACAGCCTGCGCGAGGCCTTCGACCTCCCGGGCGTCCCCATCCGCCTCAATCTGCGCGGTGGAGACAACCCGTTCGCGCCAAAGAAGCGCCGGAGTTAACGCCATCTTTTGGTGAACGCGCGCGACAGGCATGGACCGGCTGGTGCGCGCGTGGCCGCCGGGCTACCGTCCCGCCGGTCACGCTCAGGAAATCAGGCTCGGAAAGAAGCCGCCGAGGAAACCGCAGAGGCAAAGCGCGATGTTCAAGGTCCCCCAATCCCCGCTCAACCGGGCTTGCTTCGGAACGCTGCGAGCAGGCGTCATGGGGCTGGCCGCCCTTGCTCTCCTCACAGCCGAAGCCGCCGCCTACAGCAAGAAGGTCGAGAACGCCTGCCGCGGCGACTACAACACCCACTGCCCGGGCTACAAGGAAGGCTCCGCCGCGTTGAGGAGCTGCATCACGCTCGCCGGCAAGAGAGGCAACCTGAGCAAGCGCTGCTTCGATGCGCTAGTCGATGCGGGCATGGTGCCGCGGAAGTATCTGAAGAAGAAATGAGCCGATAGGCTCACTCTGAATCGCAGGACCAAGAATCGCAGCGGGCGGGAGTCCGGCAGCGAACCCGAAGATGCTGCTGTCCTCACCGCCCGCACGGGCGTCACCCAAGATGGCGCCGCACCGGACTCGGAGAGATAGGCGAGTGCGTACCGGACATCAAGCCCTTTCAGCGATCTTTTTGTGGCCGCTTGCACACACTGCATTGCGTCATTGACGCGCGCGTGCGCAGCATCGTCGAATACGCCTCCACGAGCGAAACGATCCGCATGAGCGTGAACGGATGAACAGCGCACCGGCTGAGGTTCTCTTCTATCACCTGGAGCGCGCGCCCCTCGAGCGCGTGCTGCCCTCGCTGCTCGAGCGCACGCTCGAGCGCGGCTGGCGTGCGGTCGTGCAATCGGGAAGCTCGGAGCGCCTCGAGGCACTCGATCTCACGCTCTGGACCTACAGTGACGAAAGTTTCCTGCCCCACGGCGCCGCGCGCGACGGCGACGCGGCCCGCCAGCCGGTCTACCTCACGACGGGCGACGAGACGCCGAACGGCGCCGGCGTGCGCTTCCTCGTCGACGGCGCGGAGATGACGGAGTTCTCGGGCTTCGTGCGCATCGTCTGCATCTTCGACGGCCGCGACCCGGAGGCGACCGGCAAGGCGCGCACCCAATGGCAGGCCGCCAAGACCGCCGGCTGCACCGTCACCTACTGGCGCCAGTCCGACACTGGCCGCTGGGAGAAGCAGGGCTGACCTACCGGCTATCGCCGTCTGCTCTCTGCTGCTTACTGCTTACTGCTTACTGCTTACTGCTTACTGCCTACTGCCGCTCCGAGAAACTCCGCCAGATCCAGCGTCATGTGGTGGACGTGGTCGGGAAGCTCGGTCCAGGATTTCATCTGCTCCTGGATCGGATGATCGACATAGCTCGAATGCACGAGCACCGTCGTCATGCCGAGCGTATGCGGCGTCGCGAGATTGATCGGCAGGTCCTCGAACATCGCCGCCCGCTCGGCGTTGACATCGTGCCGGCTCACCATGCGCTGGAACGCCTCCGCCTCGGGCTTGGGCAGGTAGCCACAGGCGGCGATATCGCAGATGTCCTCGAAGAGGTCGAGCACGCCGAGCTTCCCGGCCACCCGCTCCGCGTGCCGGCGCGAACCGTTGGTGTAGATGAGCCGCCGCCCGTCGAGTCGCGCGATCTCCGCCCTGAGCCCCGGCGCCTCTTGCACGACGGAGAGATCGATGTCGTGCACGTAGTCGAGAAATTCCGTCGGATCGAGCTTGTGCACGGCCATGAGGCCCGCGAGCGTCGTCCCGAACTGCCGGTAATAGCTCTTCTGCAGATGCCGCGCATGGGCATAGGGCACGCCGAGATAGTGCGCGATGAACTCGCCCATGCGGTGATCGACCTGCGCGAACAGGTTGCACTCGGCCGGATAGAGCGTGTTGTCGAGATCGAAGATCCACACGTCCGTGCGCGCGAAGTCGCGCCGCTCGGCGCCCGGGCGCGGCGTGAGCACGCGCAGCCGCTCGGCGGCACTAGTCCCCGCGAGCCTGTGCCCGGCGCCCGTCACGCCTTCTTCGCTTTCGGCTTGCGGCGCCCCACGAGCGTGCCGGCGCCGTGATCGGTCAGAAGCTCGAGCAGCACGCTGTGCGGCACGCGTCCGTTGATGATGACCACGGCCTCGACGCCCGCCTCCACCACCTCGATACAGCCCTCGATTTTCGGGATCATGCCGCCCGTGATGGTGCCGTCGCGGATCAGCGCCTGGGCTTCCGTGATGGTGAGATCGGCGATCAGCTTGCCGTCCTTGTCGAGCACGCCCTCGACGTCGGTCAAGAGCAGCAGGCGCTTCGCCTGCACGCGCGCCGCCAACGCCGAGGCAAACGTGTCGGCGTTGATGTTGAGCGTCTCCCCCTCGGGCGAGATGCCGATCGGCGCGATGACCGGGATGAGATCGGACTTCGAGATGACGTCGACGATATGCGGGTTGACGTACAGCGGGTCGCCCACATAGCCGATGTCGACGTCTTTCATCTCGCTGCTGGTCGGGTCCGGCATCTGCGTGATCTTGCGCGCCACCATCAGGTTGGCGTCCTTGCCGCAGATGCCGACCGCCTTGCCGCCCTGCCGGTTGATGGCCGACACGATGTCCTTGTTGATGCGCCCCGCGAGCACCATCTCCACGACCTCGATGGTCGGCGCGTCGGTGACGCGCAGGCCATGCACGAACTCGCTTCTGATCTCGAGCTTGGCCAGCATGGTCGCGATCTGCGGACCTCCGCCGTGCACGACGATGGGGTTCACGCCCGACTGCTTGAGGTAGACGATGTCCTTGGCGAAGGCATCCGCGAGCGCCTGGTCGCCCATCGCATGGCCGCCGAACTTGATGACCACGGTCTGCTCGTCGTAACGCAGCATATTGGGCAGCGCTTCGGCCAGGATACGGGCCTGCACGTGCGCCGAGACCTCCTTCGGGTCGAGCATGCCCTGTAGCGCGCCCTGCGCATCCGTCACTTTCGCCATCGTCGCTCGCGATCCTTGCTGCTGGTCCCGGATCAGAATCCGCCGTCGCTCCCGGCCTTCCGCCATCGGCGCGTCACGGCGAGCACATATAACCTGTGGAGGGGCGCGCTCAACGGATTTCCCACACATTCGCGCGCCAAGATTACGCGTTGAGTTTGCCGGCGGTGAGGTCCAACCTGCCCCGGATGCTCATCGTAAGGTCATATCCCGCATCAGAGATTCGACACCCGGAGCGCCCGAAAACCGCACCGGCCGCAAGACGGGACGGCCGCGGACGGCCTCGAGAGGGACATTTCGGATGACGACCATGCTGGTCGACGATCTCGGCAGGATTCCCATGTCGCCGTTCCTTACGGCGACGCTCACGCGCGCGGCCGACTACGCCACCGCCCAGGCGCACCGCGAGGTCACGCTCGAGCACCTGCTGCTGGCGCTTGCCGAGGACCCCGAGGCGACCGTCGTCCTGAAATCGAGCAGCGTCGACCTCGCGCGCCTCACCGCCGAGGTCTCGGACTTCCTCGGCCGCTCGGACGACCGCATCGATCCCGCGACCGCCGACACCATCGCCATCTCGTCCGACCTGCGACGCATCCTCGAGGCCGCAGCCGCGGCCGCGCGGCAGGGCCGGCGCCGCGAGATCAACGGCGCCATCGTGCTCGCCGCCATCGTCGGCGACGGCAAGAGCACGGCCGCCCATCTCCTGCGGCTCCAGGGGCTAACGTTCGAGGAGGCGATCCGCGCCCTGCAAAAAGCCACGCCCGCCCCGGCGCCCGCTCCGAGTGAGGCGCAACCTCCGCCGCCATCGCCGCCACCGCCATCCGTGCAGGCGCCGGCACCCGCGCAGCCGCCGCCGCGCCCGGCGCCGGGCCTCGGCGCACCGCCGCCGCCCGATCTCACGCGCCCCGCCAGCACGGAGGAGATCCTCGCCTCTGCGCGCGAGCGTTTGCAGACGCGCACCATCGACATCCGGGAGGTGGCTCCGCCCGAACCGCCGGTGCCGGTGCAAGCGCCGCCGTCGTCGCCGGCTTCCTTGCCGCGCACCAACTACCCCGACCTCGGCTTGCCGCCGCCACGCCAAGCTGCTCCGCCCCCGCACGAGTACGCCGAGCCCGCCTTCGAACGCGAGCAGCCTTCGTCGGCCGGCCGGCCGGCCTATCGGCCCGATCCGTCTGATCCGTACTCGGACTTCGGTGACGAGCGCCCCGGCGCGCCTCCTGACGCGCTGTCGCAATCCCGCCGGCCGCCGCCACCCGAT
>JBFXEP010000086.1:0-9314 GCA_050179995.1 Hyphomicrobium sp. | reverse complement strand
CGGAACGTTCATCGATGTCGACGGGCCGGCGATGAAGGTTCTGCCGCTGGAAGCGAGCGCACCGCCGGCGGGGCAGCTTCTCTCCAATCCGGCGCGCCTCGACGTCAAGGCGCGCGACGTCGGGCAGGTGTTCGGCATCGCGCTCGACGACGGCCTCATGCCGGATCCGATCGCCGCGCTTCCCAACATCTACCTCGGCGCGACGTCGGCCTACGGGTTGCAGATCGTCATCCCCGACGCCAACGACGGACGCCCGGAGCGCATCACCAAGGGTCATCCCAACGCCGCATGGATGACGGGGCAGTTCGGCCCCGGCGGAGGACCGGGCAGCATCTGGAAGGTCGACGGTACTTCGCGCGCGGCATCGCTGTTCGCCACGCTTCCCGCCAACAGCGGCCCCGGCATCGGCAACATCGCCTACGATGCCGCCTCACAGCACCTTTTCGCGTCCGACCTCGATACAGGCCTCATTCATCGCATCGACATGGCGGGCAAGCTGGTCGACACCTTCGACCACGGCGTCGCGGGCCGCACACAGGGCGGGCTTTCATCTGTCGCGGACGATGGGACGAAGGCCGACATCACGTCGACGAAGTTCAACAGCCTCGACGCAAAGACATGGGGCTTCACGCAGCCGGAGCGGCGCGTCACGGGACTCGCCGTCGATGGCGGCCGCTTGTACTACGCCGTCGCCTCCGGTCCGGAAGTTTGGTCCGTCTCGCTCTCGCTGTCGGGCGCGTTCGGCAGCGACGCGCGGCGCGAGCTCGAGGTGTCCGGCACGCCGGGCAACCATGCCATCTCCGATATCGCCTTCGACGGCAAAGGGCTGATGTACGTCGCGCAGCGCGGTGACGCACGGGGCAGCTACGACTACAAGGCCTTCATCGACAGCAAAGCGTCGGTCGTCTTCCGCTACCGGCGCGAGATTCCGGACGATCCGGAGACGCCCGGCACGTGGGTGCCCGTACCGGACGAGGTTCCCGTCGGACTTCCTGCCGACCATCGCAACACGGCGGGCGGCATCGCGCTCGGATACGGCTATGGCGAGGACGGGCGCATGCGCCCGGGCGCGTGCGGCGGCATGCTCTGGTCCACGGGCAGCAACCTGCGCACGGCCGATGGCAGCGGAGCGGCGATCCACGGCCTGCAGGGCTCGGATCGCGCGCTCGTGCGTCCCGACAACGAGCCGCCTTCCGCGGCGTACTTCGTCGCCACCGACAGCCAGTCCACGAGCAGCGACGACCTCGGCCATGTGGGCGACGTCGCCATCTGGCAGCCGTGCGCGCAGCTCGCGGACGCGGGCGCCGATGTCTACGCGTCGATGCCCGAGCTGCCTCCCGGCTATTACCCGCCGGGAGACACTCCGCCGGGCATGCCGCCGGTGGGTTGGCCGGCCTCGGATTTCAATCTTCGCCTCGACAAGGACGCGCTGCCGGCGGCGTGCGTTCCCGGCGGACTGGGTTTCCTCTGCACGTACATCGTGCGCGTGACGAACACCGGCCCCGATCCCTACATCGGCCCGGTGACGGTGGAGGACGATTTGCCGGCGGCTCCGGCGGGCGCAACGATGTCGTTCGACAACCAGCCGCCGTGGACGTGCCTGCCCTTCGGCCCGACGCACCACCACTGCACCTACGATCCGGCCGTGCTTTGGCCGGGGACCAGCATCGATCTCAAGGTCACGGTCGATACGCCCGCGCCGGCACCCGTGTGCTCGCTCACCAATACGGCGCGCATTACGTGGCCCTGGGGGCTCGGCGACACCAATCCCGGCGACGACTTCGACCTGGCGATCGCCGGCATTCCGGCCGCGCACTGCCCGCCGGTCGCGGGCGAGCTCGCCAATCTCAAGATCGAGAAGTTCTGGTGGGGCGGCAGCGAGCCGGTCTGCAAGGACAAACCAGGTCACTTCTCGTGCGAGTTCATGGTCGGCGTCGTGAACACGGGACCCGGCACGTACAACGGTCCGTTCGAGATCGAGGAGCAGATCCCGGCCGGCACGACGGTCGCGTCCTTGTCACCGGGCTTTTCGTGCACCAACGGAGCGCCCGCGACCTGCACGCACGATCCTGTCGTGTTCGGCGCCAACCAGGGCACCCTGCTCGGGGTCGCCGTCAAGGTGCCGAAGGACATGGCCGACGATCTCGCCTGCAAGCTCACCAACACGGTCAAGATCCTGAAGGCGCTCGGCGGGACCGACCAGAACACCGACGCTACGGATGATGAATCCCAGCACAGCGCCATCATCCCGGGGACGCTCGCGCAGTGCCCCGGACTCGTGCTCAGCAACCTCAAGATCCAGACCACCGATGCCACCGGCGGCAAGTGCCCCGTCAAGGACGGCAAGTGGGAGTGCCTGTTCAAGGTTCGCGTGTGGAATTTCGGCAAGGCCTACGCCAACACGCTCGAGTTCATGGATCACGTCGGCATGCCGTTCCATGCGGGCAAGACGCTCACGATCGCGGCGCCGCCCAAGTGGCAGTGCAACGCCGTGCTGCCGCACCAGCAAATCTGCAAGAGCGACGATCCAGGCCTCGGCGCCGGGGACAGCGTCGAGTTCATGGCGACCGTCAAGGTGCCGCTGACGCCCGCCGGTCCGTGCTGGGTGAAGAACCAGGCGATCATCTGGAAGGCGCCGGGCGAGACGGCCCAGAACTCCTTCGCCGGCGACGACAAGAGCACGGCGCAGGCGCAATTCGAGCCGGTGTTTCCGCTCAACGGACAGCCCTATTGCGTCTCGCCGATGCAAGCGGGCCCGGAGGACGACCTCAAGAACCCCGAGGCCGCCGAGGCCAACCTTTCGATCACCAAGACGGCGGGCGCCAGCGCGGCGACGGCGGCGGGGCAGAGCACGCCGTTCGTCATCACCGTGACCAACACGGGGCCCGGCGTGTTCAACGGACCGATCGTGGTGCGCGAGACGCTGCCGGCGGAGCCGCAGAACGCGAGCTGGCCGGCGCCGTGGGTGTGCGAGGGCCAGACCATGGCCGGACAGCCGAACGATGCGCTCTGCTCGCATCCGGTCGTCGCGCTCGAGCCGAACGAAAGCGTGACGCTCAATCTCGACGTGGAGATGCCGAACAGCTACATCGCGCCTTCAGGCTCGGACGTAAACTGCGGCTATACCAACCACGTCGCGATCGAGGTCGCGGCGGGCGGCACGCCGCAGAACACCAACCCGGCCGACGACACGGCGACGGCCGAGGTCCTCTTCGCGTCGTTCGAGAAGCACGGGCAGACGTTCTGCGGCATCGACGACGTGACGACACCGCCGCCATCTCCTCCGCCGCCAACGTGTCCGCAGGGCTGGTCGACGACGCCGGTCGCCGGCAAGTGCTGCCCGCCGCGCTCGTGGTGGGATGGCGAGCAGTGCTCCAAGGACGAGCCGCCTGCCGGTGATGATGACTGCCCGGCCGACTTCACCGGGACGCCGCCCAACTGCAGGCGCATCATCATCATCGACCCTCCGAAGTGCGTCGTGAAGTCCTGCGGCCGCGATGCGACCTGGGACGGCAAAAAATGCGCGTGCGTCGCCAAGCGGTGCCCCGAGGGAACAACCGGTGACTATCCCAAGTGCAAGCCGGTCGGGTGCCCGAAGGGCATGATCGGCAAGCCGCCCAACTGCCGCAAGCCGCCGACGACGTGCGGCGCGGGCTTCAAGGGTACGCCGCCCAACTGCACGAAGATCGTCGTCGATCCGCCGAAGTGCCCGAAGGGCTTCAGCGGGCGTCCGCCGAACTGCAAGAAAGTCCCGCCGCCCGCATGTCCGAAGGGCTTCCGCGGCACGCCGCCCAACTGCAAGCGCGTCGTCGTCGATCCGCCGAAGGCGTGCCCGAAGGGCATGGTCGGCAAGCCGCCCAACTGCCGCAAGCCGCCGCCGCGCGTCTGCCCGCCGGGCTTCACCGGCAAGCCGCCCGCGTGCAAGCCGGTGCAGAAGCCGAAGGTCAAGCCGCTGGGCCTCAAGGCGCCGGCCGCGCCGGCCCGGGTGCGGGTGCAGTGACGAGGATGTAGGGCGCGAGAGCGCCCTACACCGGCTTTACCAGCACGTGCTTCTTCTTGCCGAGGGAGAGCTTGATGACGCCGTCGGGGGTGAGGTCCTTGTCGGACAGCTTGGCCTTCTCGTCGGTCACCACGGCATCGTTGACCTTGAGGCCACCGCCCTTGATCTGGCGGCGCGCCTCGCTGGTCGAAGCGACGAGTCCCGCCTCGACGAACAGCGAAAGCAGCCCGAGCCCCGCCTCGAGGCCGCTCACCTCGACGGTCGGCAGCCCAACCGCGAGGCCGCCCTGCTCGAAGGTCGTGCGCGCGGTCTCGGCGGCCGCCTCCGCGCTTTCGCGGCCATGCACGAGGGCGGTCGCCTCGGTGGCGAGCACCTTCTTGGCCTCGTTGACCTCCGCGCCGCCGAGGCTCGCGAGCCTTTCGACCTCAGCGAGGGGCAGCACGGTGAAGAGCTTCAGGAAGCGGGCGACGTCGGCGTCCTCGGTGTTGCGCCAGTACTGCCAGTAGTCGTAGGCCGAGAGCTGCGCCTCGTTGAGCCACACGGCGCCGGAGGCGGTCTTGCCCATCTTGGCGCCCGAGGCCGTCGTCAGCAGCGGGCAGGTCAGCGCGTAGAGCTGATGCTCGACCCCCATGCGCCGGCCGAGATCGATGCCGGTGACGATGTTGCCCCACTGGTCGGAGCCGCCCATCTGCAGATTGCAGCCGAGGCGGCGCGCCAGCTCCACGAAGTCGTAGGCCTGCAGCAGCATGTAGTTGAACTCGATGAAGGAGAGCTCCTGCTCGCGGTCGAGGCGGAGCTTGGCCGAGTCCATGGTCAGCATGCGATTGACGGAGAAGTGGCGGCCGACGTCGCGCAGGAAATCGATGTAGTTGAGCGGCGCCAGCCATTCGGCGTTGTCGAGCATCACGGCGTCCTTCGCGCCCTCGCCGAAGTCGAGGAAGCGGGCAAAAACGTTTCTGATGCTCTCCTTGTTGGCCTCGATCTCGGAGACGGGGCGGAGCACGCGCGTCTCGTCCTTGCCGGAGGGATCGCCGACTCGGGTTGTGCCGCCACCCATCAGGGCAATGGGCTTGCCGGCGCCCGATTTCTGCAGCCAATGCAGCATCATGATCGAGAGCAGGTGGCCGATGTGCAGCGAGGGCGCCGTGCAGTCGTAGCCGACGTAGGCCACGACCTTGCCGGAGGCGGCGAGGGCGTCGATGCCTTGCAAATCCGAGCCCTGGTGGATAAAGCCGCGCTCGGTCAGGATGTTGAGAAAATCGGATCGGAAATTCGTCATGATGAGCCGGGAGAACCTTCTCGTGGGCACCCCCGCTGGGGGCGGCCGCCATTCGGGCTCGGAACATGCATGAGGAGGGGCGCGTGAGCAAGCGAGAGGGAACGATGTGGCGCGCCTTGGGTCTCATGAGCGGCACGTCGCTCGATGGCATCGACGTGGCGGTGATCGAAACCGACGGGGAACGGGTGCTCGGCCGGGGCTTCGCGGCAACCTATCCCTACTCGGACGCCTTCCGCGACAAGCTGCGCGACGGGCTCCAGGAGGCGGCCCGGCTCGACGACCGCACGTCGCGGCCGGGGCGGCTGGCGCTGCTCGAGCGCTACCTCACGGAGCTGCATGCGGAGGCGGTCGAGCACTATCTCGCCGATCACCAGATCGCGGCCGAGAGCATCGACCTCATCGGCTTTCACGGGCAGACCGTGCTGCACCGGCCGGAAGCGCGGCTCACGGTGCAGCTCGGCGACGGCTCCATGCTGGCGCGGCTCACGGGGCGGCCCGTGGTCTACGATCTCAGGGCAGCCGACGTGGCGGCCGGCGGACAGGGTGCACCGCTGGCGCCGGCCTATCATCGCGCGCTCGCGGCCGACATTTCGGCGCGGCCGCTCGCGGTGCTCAATCTCGGCGGCGTCGCCAACGTGACATGGATTGGTAAGGATGAGGTAGGCCGCGACGGCACGCTGCTCGCCTTCGACACGGGGCCGGCGTCGGCTATGATCGACGACTGGTGCAAGCGGACGCTCGGCGAGCCGTTCGACGCGGGTGGCGGAACCGCGGCCAAAGGCACGGTGCACGAGGACATCGTGGCCGGCCTCCTCGCGCATCCTTATTTCGCCAAGGCGCCGCCGAAGTCGCTCGACCGCAATGCGTTCGACCTCGGGGCGGTGGCCGGGCTCTCGCCCGAGGACGGGGCTGCGACACTGACCGCCTTCTCAGCGGCGGCAGTGGCGGCGGCGCTGCCGCATCTCCCCGAGCGGCCTGCGCTCTGGGTTGCCTGCGGCGGGGGGCGGCGCAACGCCACGCTGATGACCATGACGGGAGCGCGCGTCGGCGCGCCGATCCATCCGGCCGAGGCGTTCGATATCGACGGCGACAGCGTGGAAGCCGAAGCCTGGGCGTTTCTCGCCGTGCGCTCGCGGCTCGGGCTGCCGATCACGTTCCCGGGGACGACGGGCGTGGCGCAGGCTCTCACGGGCGGAGTCGTCGTCGAAACCTGACGCCCACGCCGCGCTATCCGCCTCACTTCGGCATGCTATAGCCAGGACTTGCGTCGCGGGAGCCATCCCGCACCAGGAGATGCCCCATCCATGACCGGCCGGCCGCTCAGAGCGCTCGTCAGCGACGCGTCCCTCTCGGGGCATCACGGGTCGGCGCTCGTCACATCTCAGGCCTGTCGACTTGCGGCGGACGCCGGCATCGACGCCACGTCCGGATGGACGGGAGATGCCCTGTGGGACGCCGTCGAGAGCGGCCGCGTCGATTTCGACCTGGTGATCGTCAACGGCGAAGGCTCGCTGCACAGCAACTCGCGCGCGGCGGAGCGTACCGCGACCATTGCCGCCGACCTCGCACAGCAATCGCTACCCGCCTATCTCATCAATGCCACGGTGGAGGGCAACCGGCTTCAGCTCGATAAGGCACTCGGGCTTTTCCGCCTGCGATTCGTGCGCGACAGCCGAAGCCAGGCGCAACTCGAGCGCGCTCACGTCGAGGCCGAGGTCGTGCACGATCTGACGCTCACGGCGGCGCATCTGCCGAAGGCCGAGGGGCGCGGCCCGCTGCTCATCACCGACGCCTCGGATCAAGCCAAGACACGGCGGCTGCTTGCGCTGGCCGCGCGCTGGCCAGATGCCGAGGCCATTACGCTCAGGACCCGGCCGCCGTGGCCCCGGCGCGGGGCGGTCTCGCGCCGGGTGAGCTTCGAGGTGAAGCGGCAGCTGGCGCGGCTTCTCCCGCTCTCGCCGTGGTCGCTCCGCTATGGCCGCGCGGTCGCTTTCGTGCAACTCGTCGACCGGCTGGCACATCATGCGCGGGGGATCGTTTGCGGACGCTACCATGCGGTATGCCTTGCGCTTCGCATGGGCTTGCCGTTCGTGGCCATTGAAGGAAACACCAGCAAGACGGGCGCGTTGCTCGCTGACATCGGCCTTGTCGACCGGTGCGTTCCCCTTGCCGAGCTCGAGGCCTCGGACTCCGCGTTCCCCATCGCTCCCTTCACGGAGGTCGAGAGGCAGCGGATCGAGGCGTTCCTGACTGCGACCGAACGCGCGGCGGCAGCCATGTTCCGCCGCATCGCCGAGGACGCCAGGCGCCGGCACGGCGTCACCGGGCATCCCGCCGCTTGAAATTCCGAATCCGGCTCGCCGTTCCCTTCCGCAACCGGCGGCCTTGCGCCGGGTTCGCAGATCAGGCCAATGTCGCCTCGTTCTTTGTTGAGACCTATGATTCACGCTTCGGACTGATAGGGTCCGAAGCGATCATGGTCTCGGGGATCGCCGAACGGGGATGGGGAAATGAGTGGGCTCTTGGCACTGTTGGACGACGTGGTGGCGCTGACCAAGATCGCGGCGGCGACGCTGGACGATGCGGCGGGGCAGGCGGTCAAGGCGGGCAGCAAGGCGGCCGGCGTGGTCATCGACGACGCGGCCGTGACGCCGCGCTACGTGACGGGGCTCGCCGCCAAGCGCGAGCTGCCGATCGTCGGGCGCATCGCCGTCGGATCGCTCAAGAACAAGCTCATATTCCTGCTGCCGGCGGCGCTGCTGCTCTCGCTCTACCTTCCGCAGGCGATCACGCCGCTCCTCATGCTGGGCGGCCTCTATCTCGCCTACGAGGGCTTCGAGAAGGTGCTGCACTGGTTCTCCGGCCATGAGCACGTGGCCCCTGCCACCGTGGCGGCGGCCGTCGACGAGAAGGCGCTCGAGGACGAGCGAGTCGCCGGCGCGATCCGCACGGATTTCATTCTGTCGGCCGAGATCATGGCGATCACGCTCGCCGCCATCGAGACGCCCGACGTGGTGACGCGGGCCATCGTGCTGGCGGCGGCCGGCATCCTGATCACGGTGCTGGTCTATGGCGCGGTGGCGCTCATCGTCAAAGCCGACGACCTCGGCGTCGCTCTCGCGAATCGGGGCGGAGCCATCTCGGGGCCGATCGGACGCGCGCTCGTGCGCGGCATGCCGCCCTTCCTGCAGGTGCTGAGCGTGATCGGAACGCTGGCCATGCTGTGGGTCGGCGGCGGCATCCTGGTGCACGGCGCGGCCGAGTACGGGTTCGATGCGCCGGAGCATTGGATCGAGGCGCTCTCCGACATGGCACGCGCCGCGTTCCCGTTCGCGAGCGAGGTGTTCGGATGGCTTGCGGGCGCGTTGGGGGCGGCGATTGCCGGTCTTGTTGCGGGCGCGGTGACCCTGCCCGTGGTCAAGATCGTCACGGCGCCGTTCGCCAAGGCGACGGCGTCGTAGACTCCGTGTCCGGCTAGCGGCGCCACCACCAGGTCATCCAGCGCATCCAGGTGGTCCAGGGCCAGAGCGCGGACCGCGTCGCCGCCTGCGTCTCCTCGACCGGGTTCGCCGGCGGCGCCAAGCGGCGGACGAGGAACCAGCCGGCGAGGAAGCCGCCGATGTGCGCGAACCAGGCGATGCCGCCCGCTCCCGGCATGGCAAGCGAGCCGAGACCCTGCATGACCTGGGTCGCGAACCAGAAGCCGGCGAACAGAAGCGCCGGCATCATGAAGAAGACCGGCAGCACGACGTTGGGCTGCAGCACGTTGACCCATGCGTAGGGGAAGCGGCGGGCGTAGGCGGCGATGACGCCGGCGATGGCGCCCGACGCGCCGAGCGCCGGCACGGCCGACGAGAAGTTGAACAAGAAGTGCAGGAGGCTCGCGGCGAGGCCCGACGCCAGATAGAGCAGCGTGAAGCGCTCGGAGCCGAGGCGGTCCTCGAGCGCGGGGCCGAACACCCACAGCACCCACAGATTGGAGGCGAGGTGCATCAGGCCCCCGTGCAGGAACATGTTGGTGACGAAGGGGGCGAT
>JBFXEP010000085.1:0-9457 GCA_050179995.1 Hyphomicrobium sp. | reverse complement strand
GCTCGGCCGACATGATGCCGCGCAACCTCGACCGGCGCGTCGAGGCGATGTGCCCGGTGAAGAATCCGACCGTGCACGAGCAGGTGCTGGACCAGATCATGGCCGCCAACCTCAAGGACAACCAGCAGAGCTGGGAGATCAAGGGCGACGGCTCGTCGACGCGCATCGAGCCCGCGGCCGATGACGAGCCCTTCAACGCGCACAACTACTTCATGACCAATCCCTCGCTCTCCGGGCGCGGCAAGGCGCTCAAGGAGAACTTTCCGCCGCGTTTCGAGCTGGACTGATGCGACTCGGCCGCGCAACGCCCGTGACGGGCGGCTGGCCGGTGCGGAAAAACCGTTCATTAACAATAAGATATGTGGACGCTTCGGGCCGGCGCCGGGGGCGGCGGATTAATCCATCGGCGCACTAGACCATGACGGCGCTTGTCCCTATCAAGCTCTCGAGCGAGTTGCGGGCTAGATGCGTGATCCAGATCGCGATTCATCGGCATACCGGCAGTCGCAAGAGCATCTTGGGCAGGTCGCGGTGAACTTGACGCAGGTCTTCGGCGGGCGCGCAAAGGCGATCGAGCTCGAGCCGCTCGGCGTAATCGACATCGGCTCGAACTCGGTGCGGCTCGTGGTCTACGAAGGCGCGGTGCGCGCCGCGCTGCCGATCTTCAACGAGAAGGTGCTGGCCGGGCTCGGCAAGTCGATCGCCACCACCGGACATCTCGGCGAGGAGAGCGTCGAGCGTGCGCTCGAGGCGTTGCGGCGCTTCCGCGCCGTTGCGCGCATCCTCAAGGTCAAGAACCTGCGCGTGCTGGCGACGGCCGCGGTGCGCGATGCCGTTGATGGGCCGGACTTCATCAAGCGGGCGGAGCAGGCGGTGGGCGTTCCCATCGAGGTGCTCTCGGGGGCGAAGGAAGCCCAGCTCGCCGCTTACGGAATCCGCATGGGCTTTCCGGCGGCCGACGGCCTGGCGGGCGATCTCGGCGGCGGCAGCCTCGAGGTCATCGACATCTACAAGGACCGGCTCAACGACGCGGTGACGCTGCCGCTCGGGGGATTGCGCCTCATCGACCAGACCGCAAAGCAGATCGACCGCGCGCTGCCGCTCGTCGACGAGCAGATCGCGCAGGTCACCTGGCTTACCAACGGGCGCGGGCGGCCGTTCTATGCGGTCGGCGGCACGTGGCGCGCGATCGCGAAGCTGCACATGGAACAGGCCAATTATCCGCTGCGTGTGATGCAAGGCTATGCCATCCCTACGCGCGAAGCGATCGAGTTCTGCCAGCTCGTGCGGCGCACGAAGAAGATCTCGGCGTTCCCCGGCATGGACGATGTGGCGCGGGCGCGGCGCGACGTGGTGCCGTTCGGCGCGCTGGTGCTCGAGCGGCTGCTCGAGGCGCTGGCGCCGTCCGAGGTCATCTTCTCCGTGTTCGGCATCCGCGAGGGGCTGCTGTTCAGCCTGATGCCGCCTCTCGAGCAGCAGAAGGACCCGCTGCTGTCCTTCTGCGAGGAGTATGCGCGGCAACGCTCACGCTCGGTCGCTCATGCGCTGGAGCTCTGCGCGTGGACCGACGCCTTGTTCGAGGGGGACGGGCTCAAGGAGACGGAGGAGGATCGCCGGCTGAGGCATGCCGCATGTCTCCTCTCCGACATCGGCTGGCGCGCGCATCCCGACTATCGCGGCGAGCAGAGCCTCAACGTGGTGGCGCACGCGGGGCTTTCCGGCATCGACCATTCGGGGCGCATCTTTCTGGCGCTCGCCGTCTATTTCCGCCATGTGGGCTCCGACGAGAGCAAGGCCGACGATTTCTCGAGCCGTCTCAAGATGGTGATCAGCAAGCGGGCGCAGAAGCGTGCGCGCATCATCGGCGCGGCGATCCGCGCGGCGCACATGCTGTCGATCGGCATGCCGGGCGTCATCGACGAGACGCGGCTCTCCTACGAAGGCATCAAGCTGGTGCTCACCATCCCCAGGGCCTATAGCGCCCTCGACGGGGAGCGGCTGAGGCGGCGATTCGCGATCCTCGCCGAGCTGGTGGCCAGGGAGCCCGAGATCCGCATCTTGGCGTGAGCCCTTTGACTGGCCCGAAGCTTGCGGTATCTCGTATACGCCATGCACGGGCAGCGCCGGCGCGACCCGTTATGCTCTATCCATGCGTTTTCCGCTCCTCGCCGCCGCGTGATCGCCTCATGAATTCCAGGATGTCCGCCCGCCATGGCCGATGACCCTTACGAGATCCTTGGCGTGCCGCGTCAGGCGACCGAGGACCAGATCCGAAAGGCGTACCTCAAGCTGGTCAAGGAGCTGCATCCCGACGTCAATCCGTCGAAGACCGCGGAGGAGCGGTTCAAGAAGGTGACGGCGGCGCACGACATCATCGGCGATGCGGAGCGGCGCCGGCAGTACGACACGGGGGAGATCGACGCCTCGGGAGAGCCGCGCCGCCCGGCGTGGCGGCAGGGGGCGGGAGCCGGTGCGGGAGCCGGCGCGCGAGGACGCGGGGGCAGCGGCCCGATCTTCGAGGACTTCGGCGACATGTTCTCGGACATCTTCTCCGGCAGCGGCGGGCGAGCAGCTCCCCGCGGCGGCTTCTCGATGCGCGGGCGGGACGTGCGCTACACGCTCGACGTCGACTTTCTCGAGGCGGTGCAGGGGGCGAAGAAGCGCGTCACGCTGCCCGACAACGGCGTGCTCGACCTCACCGTGCCGGAAGGCGTGGCCGATGGGCAGGTGCTTCGCCTCCGGGGACGGGGCGAGCCGGGCGTTGCGGGCGGCGAGGCCGGCGACGCGTTGGTCGAGATCCACGTGCGCACGCACCGCGACTTCACGCGCGAGGGTGACGACATCCTGGTCGAGCTGCCGATCACCATCGACGAGGCCGTGCTCGGCGCGAAGGTGGAGGTGCCGACGGTCGGTGGGCGCGTGCAGCTCACCATCCCCAAGGGCACGAGCTCGGGGCAGGTGTTGCGGCTCAAAGGCAAGGGTGTCGTCAACGCGACGACGGGCGCGACCGGCGACGAGCTGGTGACGGTCCGGATCGTGCTTCCGGAGACCATCGATGATGGCCTCTCCTACTTCCTCTCGGAGTGGCGGCAGAAGCATCGCTACGATCCGAGGAAGTAGCGAGGGCAGTAGGCAGTAGGCAGTAGGCAGTAGGCAGTAGGAATCGGGTAGCGGCGAGCACCACTGCCCTACTGCCGCACTGCCAACTGCCTATTCTCTTTCGCCGGGCTTGATGGCGAGGACCTCGCCTTTGGCGAGCGTCAGGGCCAGCTCGCCGCGCTTCAAGCGCAGCGCGTCCTCGCCGAAAAGCTGCCGTCTCCAGCCTTTCAAGGCGGGGACGTCCGGGTCGGCCTCGCTGGCGATGCGCTCGAGGTCGTCGGCGTCGGCGATCAGGCGCGGGGCCACGCGGTTGCGGGCGGCCGAAGCCTTGAGCAGCACCTTCAGAAGCTCGATGGTGGCGGTGGCCTCGGCCGACATCGGCTGGTTGTGGGGCATGGGTGGCAACGACTTGGGGTCGCGCTCCAGCCCGCGCTGCACGGCCTCAACGATCTCCTTGGCCCGCTGCGAGCGGGCGAAGCCGTCGCTCAGCGTCCTCAACTCAGCGAGCTTCTCCGGCGTCACCGGCTGCTGATTGGCGATATCGTAGAGCGCCTCGTCGCGCAGGATGCGTCCGCGCGGCACGTCCTGGGCCTGCGCGAGGCGTTCGCGCCAGGCGGCAAGCTCGATCAGCACTGCCAGCGCCTTGCGGTTCTTGACGCGCATCTTGAGGCGCTGCCAGGCGTTCTCGGGATGGCTTTCGTAGGTCTCGGGCGCCGTCAGCTCCGCCATCTCCTCGCTGAGCCAGGATTGGCGGTCGGTGACCTCGAGCTCGGTCTTCAAGTGGATGTAGATGTCGCGCAGGTGCGTGACGTCGCCGATGGCGTAGACGAGTTGCCGTTCCGAGAGCGGGCGGCGGCTCCAATCCGTGAAGCGCGAGCTCTTGTCCAGATCGCGGCCGGTGATCTTCTTGACCAGGTTGACGTAGCTCACGCTCTCGCCGAAGCCGCACACCATGGCGGCGATCTGGGTGTCGAACAGGGGGGTCGGGATCAGCCCGGCCTCCGAGTAGACGATCTCGATGTCCTGGCGGGCGGCGTGGAACACCTTCACCACGCGGGCGTCCGCCATGAGGTCGTAGAAGGGCTTGAGGTCGATGCCGCGCGCCAGCGGGTCGACGACGACCTCCTCGTTTGGACCGGCGAGCTGAATGAGGCACAGGTCCGGCCAGAAGGTCTGCTCGCGCATGAACTCGGTGTCGACGGCGACGTAGTCACCGGCGGCGAGCCTGGAGCAGGAATCGGAGAGGGCAGAAGTCGAAGTGATGACGTGCATTGCGGGACGTTTATAGACAGGGCGGCGGCGGCTGTCGCTAGTTGCGTGGAGGCCGAACGATCATTTTCCTGGCGCGGCCGTACCGGTCCTCGCTCCAAGCTGCATCATAGACTAGACGCCAAGCGGCGTGCGCCCGCGCATACGGGATGTTGCGTAGCGCCGGCGCGCGACGTCCGTACCTCCGCATCATCCCAATAAAATTTCGTCAAAACCGTAAATTCCGAGAGCCCGGCATCTGGTCAAGAAAACGTGGCTGATGTATAAAATGCGTAGATGCGGTTACGATTTCGAGCGCTGTCTCTCGGCAGGCGAAGACGCGTGAATTTGGCGTAGTTTCGGACGCCATTTCCGGCATTCGTGCGTCGGCGGTCGATCTTGCGAACCTCCTCAGATCAAGTGGTGGCAGGCCCTAGCGCTGCGCGCGGCAAGGGTCTTCGCGTGGTGCCGCGGTTCGGTTGCGTGGTGTAGGAGTTCGGTGTGCAAGATCTCGGCAGGCATAAGCCAGTCAGCGTGCGGTCGCCCGCGATCCAACGTTATCTGCTTGAAGGCAAAGCCTTCGAGACGCCTGCCGGCGGCACTGCCGTGCAGCTCATCGCACGCGACGCGTTCGTGGCCGATACCGCCGTCAAGCTCGATCAGATCACGGCGGAGATGAAGGCGCTCGCGCGCGAGATCGGGCTCATCAAGAGCGACATCGCGGAGCTGCGTGACGAGGCGTCGCGCGGATATCGTTTTTCTGAATTTCTTGATCGTGAGCACAAGACGCGGGCCTCGAAACTCGAGGAGCTTTCGCGGAGATTCGACTATTTGAAAACGCGATTTGACGCCATTGATGGAAATTCGAAAGGCGATTTTCAGGCTTTTCAAACTTTCGAGGCCGTCAGCCGCAGGTTGACCGATCTCGGCGCGCTCGAGCGGGATTTCCGCGACGTGTCGTGGAAGCTCAGTCTCAGCGTCGGCCTGTTCGCGGCCTCGCTCGCGGTCTGGTTCGCGGTGGTGACGCTGACCTAGCCGGGCGCCTGCCTCGCCGGACGTGCGCGGCGGAGGGCCAGGGAGTCTTGAATCAACAACGTTCACCGGGGGCCGCCGCGGCGTGCTCGCCCAAGCTTGACTTTGGGGGGGCGCCATGCGCTTTTCCGCCACTTCGAAGCGAATGATCGGCGGATTTGACGGCATATGGCAGCGCGGAAAAAGGCGGCGGCAGGTGACGGTACCGGTGCGGAGGGCGGCACGCTCCACCGCTACCGGTCGCATACGTGCGGGGCGCTCCGGTCCTCCGACATCGGGGCGCAAGCGCGGCTCTCCGGCTGGGTGCATCGCGTGCGCGACCACGGCGGCGTGCTGTTCATCGACCTGCGCGACCACTACGGCCTGACGCAAGTGGTGGCGGACCCCGACAGCCCCGCGTTCAAGGCGGCGGAGGCCGTGCGCTCGGAGTGGGTGATCCGCGTCGACGGCCGCGTGCGCGAGCGGCCGCTCGGAACCATGAATCCGGAGCTGCCTACCGGCGAGATCGAGGTCTACGCCGCCGAGATCGAAGTCCTCTCGGAGGCCCGCGAGCTGCCGGTGCCGGTGTTCGGCGAGCCCGACTATCCGGAGGACCTGCGCCTCACCTACCGCTTCCTCGACCTCAGGCGCGAGTCGCTGCACGCCATCATCATGAAGCGGCTCGCGATCACGCGCTCGATCCGGGCGCGCATGCATGAAGCCGGATTCAACGAGTTTCCGACGCCGATCCTGACCGCCTCCTCGCCCGAGGGCGCGCGTGACTTCCTGGTGCCGTCGCGCATCCACGCGGGGCGCTTCTACGCGCTGCCGCAGGCGCCGCAGCAGTACAAGCAACTGCTGATGGTTTCCGGGTTCGACCGTTATTTCCAGATCGCGCCCTGCTTCCGCGACGAGGATCCGCGCGCCGACCGGCTGCCCGGCGAGTTCTACCAGCTCGACCTCGAGATGAGCTTCGTCGAGCAGGAGGACATCTTCCTGACCATGGAGCCGATCCTGACCGCGCTCTACGAGGAGTTCTCCGACGGCAAGCGGGTGGATCGCGACTGGCCGCGCATTCCCTACGACACGGCGATCGCGAGGTACGGCTCGGACAAGCCGGATCTGCGCAACCCGATCGAGATGGCGGACGTCACAGAGCACTTCCGCGGCTCGGGGTTCAAGGTCTTCGCCGGCATGATCGAGAAGGACCCGAAGGTGCGCGTGTGGGCGATTCCTGCGCCCGGCGGCGGCTCACGTGCCTTCTGCGACCGCATGAACGCGTGGGCGCAGAAGGAGGGCCAGCCCGGCCTCGGCTACATCTTCTGGCGCGAGGAGGAGGGTGCGGCTGGCGCCGGCCCGATCGCCAAGAACGTCGGGGCCGAGCGCGCGGCCGCCATCCAGGCGCAGATGGGCCTCAAGACGGGCGACGCCTGCTTCTTCACGGCGGGGGATCCGGCGCGGTTCTACAAGTTCGCGGGGCTGGCCCGGGACGAGATCGGGCGCGAGCTCAAGCTCGTCGACGAGGGCCGCTTCGCGTTCGCCTGGATCGTCGACTTCCCATTCTACGAGTGGAACGAGGACGAGAAGAAGATCGATTTCTCGCATAACCCGTTCTCGATGCCGAAGGGCGGGCGCGCGGCGCTGGAAGCCGCCGAGACAGAGGGACGCGAGGCGCTGCTGGCGCTCAAGGCCAACCAGTACGACATCGTGTGCAACGGCTACGAGATCGCGTCGGGCTCGGTGCGCAACCACAGCCCCGAGACGATGGTCAAGGCGTTCGAGATCACCGGGCTCGGCCAGGCCGAGGTGGAAGCGCGCTTCGGCGGGCTCTACCGCGCGTTCCAGTACGGCGCGCCGCCGCACGGCGGCATGGCAGCCGGCATCGAGCGCATGGTGATGCTGCTCACGGGCACCAAGACGGTGCGCGACGTGGCGCTGTTCCCGATGAACCAGCAGGCGGCCGATCTGCTGATGGGCGCGCCGTCCGAGGTGACGCCGAAGCAGCTGCGCGAGCTTTCGATCCGCGTGGTGGTGCCGGAGAAGAAGTAGCGATCAGCAAGCCCCTCACTGGTCTTTTCCGAATCTGCCCCTCACCCGCCGCCTTCGCCGGGGCAGGCCCTGGCCGTCTACCCGCGAAAGCGGGGAGAGGGGACTTCACCGCCCGCCGAGGCCGTCGAGGTAGATGAGGACGGCGGCCTCGAGCAGCTCCTCGGGGCGCATGGGGATCGGGCGGCGCGCGCGGTCGCCGCGGGCGAACAGCGATGCGATGCCGTGCGACAGCGACCAGATATGAAGCGCCATCATGAGCGGCGGCGGGCGGCGGTCCTTGGGCAGCGTGGCGATGACGGCCTCGCACGCCTCGCGCAACACGGCGAAGGCGCGCTCGCCCTCGGCGCGCACGTCGGGATAGTCGGTGAACGATAGGCCGCTCTCGAACATGGCCGAGAAGTAGGCCGGCTCGGCGCCGGCAAAGGCGAGGTAGGCGGTGCCGACACGGTTGAAGGCCTCGCGCGGGTCGGGCCCGCCTTCGTTCCAGGCTGCCGCGAGCGTGCGCGTGAAGGCCTCGAAGCCGCGCTTGGCGATGTCGGCGAGGAGCGCGTCGCGGTCGCGGAAGTGGCGGTAGGGCGCGGCCGGGGACACGCCCGCGGCGCGTGCGGCCTCGGCAAAGGTGAAGCCTCCCGGCCCCTTCTCGCGTATGAGGTCCAGCGCGGCCTCGATCAGGGCCTCGCGCAGGTTGCCGTGATGGTAGCCGCGGCGCATGCCGGGCCCGCGATCCTTGTGCCAAGTCATGGGCGCGGTTGTAGCTTATTCGGGGCGCGCGGGCAGCAGGCAACGGGCAGCGGGATGAGCGGGGATGGTTAGCGTGATCTACGTCGATGCGGATGCCTGTCCGGTCAAGGACGAGGTGCAGCGGGTGGCGGACCGGCATGGTCTCGCCGTGGCCTACGTCTCGAACGGGTGGATGCGGCTGCCGGAGGGGGCGAAGGTCGAGAGGGTCGTCGTGCCGGGCGCGCCCGACGCGGCGGACGATTGGATTGCGGAGCGCATCGGCAAGGGGGACATTGCGGTGACGGCCGACATTCCGCTCGCGGCGCGCTGCCTCAAGGCGGGTGCGCAGGTGATCGGGCCCACGGGCAAGCCATTCACGGAAGCCGGAATCGGCATGGCGCTCGCCATGCGCGGCCTTGCGCAGCATCTGCGGGAGACGGGTGAGGGGGGAGGCTACAATGCCTCCTTCACGCGCAAGGACCGCTCGCGCTTCCTCGAAGCGCTCGAGCTTGCCGTGCAGCGCACGAAGCGCGGGCAGGTGTAGATTTTCCGATCTGCCGAAGTCGCACCGCAATTTCCCCTCCGCCGTGATGGCGAAGCCAGCTTCGCCATCACGGCGGAGGGATAGGCGTGGGTGGACGAGCCCCCGTCACGGGCAGGGTCAAGCGATGAGCGCGCGCGTCCGGCGCGTCAGCGGCGTATGGCGCGCAGCTCCTCGGCGATGCGGGCCGACTGCGACGGCCAGCTCGCGGCCAGCCAGTCATCGGTGCCGAACAGCCAGTACCAGAAGCGGTTACGGCGGTAATATTTCTCCACCGTCACCTTGTGCATCCTCTCGACGGTGCCCGAGAGCGCATCGAGCATCTCGACCGGCTTCGATGCGGTCTTCTCCAGGCCGTCGAGGCGGCCTGCGAGAAGCTCGAAGGCGTTGGCGGCGTCCTGCGCCTCGGAATCGAGCGTGGTGGCCAGCGCACGGTGGTCGGAGTGGACCTGGGCGAGCCCGTCGTGCACCTCGCTCAAGTCCTGGGTCAGGTTCTCGGTGAGGGTGGCGAACGCCTCCTGGCTGCGCTCGGCTTCGCGGCCGATGCTAGCGGCGACGGCCTCGAGCAGGGTGCGCAGCTCGGCGCGCTCGCGGGCGGCGGCGGTCTCGGCGCTTTCGGCACGCCGCGCGAAGGCGGCGACCGCCTCCTCGAGGGCGGCGAGGCGGTCGACAGTGGTGGCGTGCTGCGTGTCGCGCTGCACGGCCGTCGCGTTCAGATGCTCGAGGAGCGGATGGGAGACGAGGGCCGAGATCTCGCCCGGCTGGCGCTCGACGGTGGCGGCGAGGGAG
>JBFXEP010000084.1:0-9462 GCA_050179995.1 Hyphomicrobium sp. | reverse complement strand
CGAGGGTGACGGGGTCGAACGACCCTGAGTAAAAGCCGGTTCTGCTCATGGGCTGCTATGTAGCCGGGCCGCGAAGGCGCCGGCAACAGTCTCCGCGGCGCCCCCCGGCAGGCTAGCCGGAAATCGTTGGCGTACGGGCGGTTTGACGGCATAGTGGCGCATGCAACGAGGTGTTGGGGGAAGGTCATGCCGCAAGGGAAAGCCATCGAGAAAGCCGTCTCGGCAGCAGCCTTTGGCGCCGCCGTCGCCATGGGGCTTGTCGCAGGCGCAGTGGTCGCCCGCGCCGAGAGCTGCGTCACCAAGCACGGCTCCGCGACTGGCGTCACGCGCGACTTCGCCGAGTACGAAGCCTTCCTGATCATCCGCCAGGTCACGGGCAACTGGCCGTTCGAGCAGGACCGCATCTCGAAGCCGGTCTACAAATGCAAGGGCGACGGCGCGCTCTGGACCTGCAGCGCCACCGCCACCGTCTGCAAGGGCTGACGCTCGGCAACGATGCCGTGCGCTCGGCGCCATGGCGCGTGCATGCGCCGCCAAGCGTTGTTATGATCGCCTGCCCCGGGCCGTTCGATGGCATAGAGCCGGGACTTTGTTTGATCGCGATGTTTTCCAGGTCGCCCCCGGTTTCGCCGGAGCCGCGGCAAATGACGCAAACGATAATTGAATCATATGTGGCGGGGGACGCCATGACGACCCAGGATTCCACCAGCAGCCAAGACTCCACGGGAAACCAGGACACGACCGGCAGCGGAGATGACGCCGGCGCGCACGTCGGCGTCATCGTCGTGCACGGCGTCGGCGAGGCCGAGCTCGGCTATTCGGTCAGCACCCTCGTCTATGCGCTGCAGGACAAGTCGCAAGGCTACAAGGTCGTCCCGCACTCGGAGGTGATCCGCCTCGAGGAGGAGGAGCAGCGGACTCGTGGCGCCAAGGAGAAGCAGCCCGACCCGCAACTGTTCCGCGTCGTCCGCCGCCGCGCCAATCACGCCTCGGGCTTCCACATGGTGCTCGAGGAACTCTATTGGGCCGACCTGACGAGCCTTGCCCCCGGACGGGTCAACTCGCTCATGGCCATGATCCAGCTCATCTTCGAATCGCACCACTTCGTCGACGCCATGCTGGACAAGACGCGCGGCTTCGGCACCGCCATCCTGCGCTGGCTCCTGCTCGCCACCAGCTGGTTCATGCGCGGACCGATCGCCGCCCTCACCATCTCGGCATCGCTGGTTTGCGCCCTCCTTCTCTATGCGCCGGCGCCGGGCTCGGGGTCGTTGCCCGGTTGGCTCGGCGGGTGGTCGTTGCCCGATTGGCTCGCGTTCAATGGGCGCATGAAGTTCATCCTCGTCCAAGGTGTGCTGGTCGGCCTTGCCCTCTATGGCATCATTCGCGCCTTCCAGTTGAAGCGCGTCGCCTGGTACGATCTGGTCTTCTGGCTCGGCGTCGTCGGGCTTTTCGCGTGCCTCGCCCTCGGCGTGTCGCCCGCCGATACCGCGCGCTTCATGTTCGACCACCTGCCGTCGAAAATCACCGATCACAGCTCGCATCTCCGCCAGTGCGCCGAAAACTGGACCGACCAGTGCTACGTCAACGTCCCCTATGTCGTGATCATCCTCGGCTGGCTCGCGTGGGGCGCTGTCATCATCACCGCAATCGTTGTGGCGATGCTTCTCATCCTCGGCGCCCGCAGCCGAGGCGACGACAAGATCGCCCACCCCATCTGCGCGGCAATAGGCGTGATCGTTCTGCAGTTCATGCTTTGGACGGTCATCGTCGTGACCGTCATGTTCCCCATGCTCAATCGCGGCGAGCTCATGACGGGCATGTCCTACAAGGATGCCACGCTCATCGATCCGTCATCGACCAGCGTCCGCAAGGCCACCGTCGATCTCGTCCGTGAGCGCATCGCCTGCGACCGCGATCCGTTACCGAACGAGTTGGAGCCGGTTTGCGATCTCATGGAATCGCGCCAGCTCGAGTTCGCATGGATCCCGCGCTTCAAGTTCGTCTATGCCGCGACGGCCGTCGCGTTCCTGATCGCCATTGCCATCATGCTCCTGGTGCTGGCCCGCCGTTCGCAGCTCTCGCGCCGCCACGCCAAGGAGCTGAAGCGGGCCAGCGATCGCGAGGCCGTCCTGCACATGGAGCCGGAGCAGCTTCCGCGCCTCATCTTCAGCCGGTGGCTTCTGGCCTACCTCCTGTTCGCCGTCGCGATGCTCATCATCATGATCTACAATATGAACTGGGTGCTGGAGAACGTCGGCGCCTGGCGCGGTGTCATGCTTTCCGTCGCCGCGGTCGCCGCCCTCGGCTTCCCGCTACTGGCCGGCCATCGCATCGCCAATGCGATCCACATCGCCCGCGACCTGCTCGACCACCACTACAATCCCAACCTGGAATCCGCCTACTTCCTCTTCCGCTGGCACTTCCGTCTGAAGTCGGACAAGCCGCGGCGCCACCGCATCCAGACCCGCCTGCAGCAGATGCTGAACGAGCTGGTCGCGCGCCAGCGCTATGACGCCATCGTCTTCGTCGGCCACAGCCAGGGCACGGTCGTGGCGTTCGACTACCTGTGCCGCGATGAGCCGCTCACCGAGCTCGGCAACGCCTCCCTCGGCTTCGTCACCTTCGGCTCGCCGATCGGCAATCTCTACGAGCAGTACTTCCACGAGTACGCTCCGGGCACCGAAAAGGTCGAGCGGGTCGAGAGCCGTGTCGCCGGATGGACCAATCTCACGCGCGTCGACGATTACATCGGCGGGCGCATCGCACATGGCCGCTCGCCCCTGATCGACAACCAGACGCTCGGGCGTGGCGGGCACACGAACTACTGGCCGCTGCAGGACGTCGTGAACGCCATCGACCGCATGATCCTCCTGACCGTGAACCACGCCGCCGAGAAGGCCCGCAACGGACCAAGGCCCGGCCCGGGCGCCGCCTAGGGCGCGCCGATAAGATCCGCGAGATTGAAGCGGTAGCCGAGATTCGCCGTCGCGACCAGCGGATCGACGTCGTGCTCGGCCGTGATGCGGCTACCGTCCGCGAACCTCCACGTAACCTCCGTGTCCTCCCAGACTTTCTTGACGTCGAGCCCGAGCGACCACCCTCCGCCGAGGTCGAAATCGACACCGGCCTGCAGCGCGAACCCAAAACTGTCGTCGAGATCCACGGCAACGGCGCCGAGCCCGTTGCTGCCCGGCTTGCTGTCGAAATAGTGGATCCACTCGACGCCGGCGCCGACGTAAGGGCGAAAAGCTCCGAGCCCGTCGAAGTGATACTGAAGCGTGAGGATCGGCGGAAACATCCACGTCTCGGCGATCTCGCCCGCCGGTGCGAGGGTCCCCTCGCCTACGATGCTGGTCTGGCCGAAGCAGCAGAAGAGCTCGACCGCCACGTTGCGGTTCAGGAAGTAGGTAAGCGTCAGCGTCGGGAGCGTCATGTCGTCGGTCGACGCGTGCGCCCCCGTCGCCAGGAGATCGGTGCCCGTGGACGTCACGAGGCTCTTTGTCTCGTCGTCCGTCCAAACCCCTGAAACGCCGGCCTTGATCTGGAAATTGCCGTTGCTGTCACCGGCCGCTGCCGGCAATCCCCCGGCCGCAGAAACAATCGCAACCACCACGAGCGCCATCCTAACCGCCCGCGCCAAATTAGCCCCTGTCATCTCTGCATCCCCTCGTGTTCGCCGGATCTCGATCGGCCAGCCGATGCGCTATCTCTAAGCAGCATGCGCTGCGTCGCCGCCGCGCACGAAGTGGCAAATAACGGCGATACCTGACCTAGATCAGCCCCCGCACCATTCGCACCGCGACGTGGCGCAGGCGACACGCAACCTCTGACGGACATCACGAGACGGCGTGACGACAGCGCGCACCCCGTCCCGCGTGCCGCTTGATCCCGGTCAAAGCGTTGGGTCGCGACGCGCCTCTAGGGATCTGTTTCGGCAAAGTACAGAGCGGCGAATGTCCATTGCACAAATGACAAATGTCCTCGGCACCGCCTCCGACGAGCTGGCCCGGCGCGCGACACCCGTCACGACGCGCAAGCATCAGAGAGTGACGCTCCCCGGCGCCCCGGACGAGACGCTGCTCCTGATCAGAAAGGGATTGTTCGTCAGCCGCACGGCGATCCCCGACTCGTCGAGCACCGTCATCACGCTGCTCTACCCTGGCGACATCGCCTGCGCGCGCGCCATTCCCGCCCAGGGACATGCCGAGATCATCACCGCGTCGGATGTCGGCGAGATATGGCGCCTGCACGGCCCCGCCGTTCGCATGCTGCAGCAGACGAACCGAGGCATGGCGCACGAGATCGCCGGTAGGCTCGCCGACCAGGCGGCCCGCCTTGCGCTCCACAACGCCGTCATCGGCAGCCTGACCGGCGACGAGAGGGTCGCAGCCCTGCTGATGGAGCTCGCGCTGCGCACCGGCAAGCACACACCGGCGGGCATCGCGTTCGCCATGCCGCTCTCGCGCCTGGACATCGCCGAGCACCTGGCCCTCAACGCCGACACCGTCTCCCGCATCATGTCGCGCATGCGCGCCAGCGGCTTGATCACGATGACACGCCGCCGAAGCGTGATCTGCCGCGATCTGGACTCGCTGGCGCGCGCATGCCCCCTCGGCGAAGCGCTTGCGCGGGTGCATGGGACCTCCCACGCGAGCGAGGCCGACAACGCGCCCTGACGCGCCGCCTCACACGAGGATCGCGGCCTCCAGAAGCTCGCCGTGCCCGTTACCGGCCGCCTGGTCGTCAACGACGCCGGCACCCTGCTCGGCGCCTGCCTCGCCGGCTACGGCATCTCCCAGGTCATGGTCTTCGGCACCGAGGACCTGTTCAAACGCGGAAGACTCATCGAGCTGTTTCCGGACTGGCCCGACGAGACGTTCCCCTTCTACGCCTACCACCTCTCGCGTCAGCACCCGCCGGCCAAGCTGCACGCCTTCCTCGATTTCGTTATCAAGGAGGTGACCTGACCGGCGCAGGCGGCTAGAGTGCTTCCGGAAAAGTGGGAACCGGTCATGGCGAAGCCATGCGGGCACCAAGTCCGATAAGAAGCACGACAAGACAAAGACGTAGAATCTTTCCGCGATTCTGTGAAAAGCGGAAAGACTCTAGGTTGCGGCGCGCATCACGAGATGCGGCCCGATGTCGGCAAGCGTCCGGCAGCCCGAGAGCGCCATCGCCACCTCGAATTCATCGCGCAGTAGCCGCAGCACGTGCGCCACGCCATAGGCGCCGTTGACGGCGAGCCCATAGACGACCGGGCGACCGACCAGCACCGCCGACGCCCCGAGCGCCAGCACCTTGAGCACGTCCGTGCCGCGCCGGATGCCGCCGTCGAGCAGGATCGGCACCCGCCCGGCGACGACCGCTGCAATGGACGGCAGCACGTCGATCGTGGCCGGCAGTGTATCGAGCGTGCGCCCGCCGTGGTTCGACACGACCAGCCCCGCCACTCCCGCCTCGATCGCGCGCACCGCATCGTCTGCCGTGAGAATGCCCTTCACGACGATCGGCAGCTTCGTCCGCGACCGGAGCCAGACGACGTCGTCCCAGGTCGGCGCCACGGCCATGAAGCGGTCGAAGACCACGCTCGCACCCTCCGCGGGCGGCGGCGGGACGGGCACGTCGGCGAGGTTCACCGCCGTGATCCCCGGCGGCAGCGCGAACATCGCCCGATGCTCGCGATTGCGCACACCGTTGATCGGTGCATCGACGGTCACCACCAGCACCTCGTAGCCCGCCGCTTCCGCGCGCCGCACGAGCTGGAGCGTCGCCTCGCGTTCCGCCTGAATATAGAGCTGAAACCAGCGGCAGGTCGCGCCCGCCCGCGCCGCATCCTCGAGCGATACGCTCGCCTGCGTCGAGAGCACCATGCACGCGCCCTGCGCATCCGCCGCCGCGGCTGTCGCCACCTCGCCGTCCACATGCGCGAGCTTCTGGTAGGCCACCGGCGCGACGAAAATCGGATGCGCATGGGTCGTGCCGAAAAGCTCGAGCCGCGTGTGCCCGCCGGGTCCGCCGGCTAGCACCTGTGGCAGAAGCGCGAGACGGTCGAAACCCTCCCGGTTCCACCTGAGCGTCACCTCGTCGGCCGAGCCGCCCGAGAAATAGGCCCACGCCTCAGCGCCGAGGCACCCCTCCGCCAGGCGCTCGTAGTCGCCGACGCACACCGGAGCCTCGGCGCCGCTTCGCACGGAGCTACGTCTCCGCCCAGTGCCGGAGGAGATTATGATAGTGCGCCGAGAGCCCCACCACGGCCGGGTCGTCGTCGGCGATCCGCGACCGGATGCTCATGATCGACATGTCGAGGTCGTAGAGCATGTGGCGCCGCCAGTCGTCCTTGATCATCGACTGCGTCCAGAAGAACGAGGCCCAGCGGCTGCCGCGCGTGACCGGCGTGACGCTGTGCATGCTGGTCGCAGGGTAGACGACGAGGTGCCCGGCGGGCAGCTTGACCGTGTGCGTGCCGTACGTGTCGTGCACGACCAGCTCACCCCCATCGTAGTCCTCGGGCGGCGTCAGGAACAGCGTCGACGACACGTCGGTGCGCAGCCTCTGCCCCGTGCCGGGAACCGCGCGGATCGACCCGTCGACGTGCGCGCCGAAAGTCATGCCCTCGTCGTAGCGGTTGAACATCGGTGGCAGCACGCGCAAGGGCAGCGTCGCCGTCATGAATTTCGGGCTGGCGGCGAGCGCCCGCAGCACCATCTGCCCGAGCTCCTGCGCCACCGGCGAGTCGATGGGAACCTGCAGGTTCTTCTTGACCTTGACCGCCTGGTCGCCGGCCGTGACGCGCCCGTCCACCCACGCCGTGCCGTCCAGCACCTTGCGGATCTGCGCCACCTCCTCGGGCTTGAGAACGTCCGGAATGGTTACCAGCATGGGACCCCTTGAACGCAAATTGCCGGGACGAGCCCGGCAATTCCGTCTTTAGACCATGACCGCCCGGGAGGCTATGCGCCCGAAGCCTGGATCATGCGTCTGGGTAAAAAACCGTGCTGCCCGGGTGTAACAAGCACACCCGGGCAGCCGATGTCTATATTGCTTCAGATTAAAGTCAGAAATCGAAGCTCCGGCCTCAGTACTTGAAGTTGGCGCTGAGCCAGTAGGTGCGCGGCGCGCCGAGGTAGCCCCAGGCCCCGCCGAAGTTGGCCGACGTCAAATACGTCTCGTCGAACACGTTATCGACATTGAGCGAAAGCTCGATGTTGTCCGTGATGTCGTAGGCCGCATACAGGTTGACGAGGAAGTAGTCCGGCAGCTTGCCGAAGCGGCCATTCTTGATGACGCGCAGCGCATCATCGGGGCGGCCGATGAACGAGTCTCCAGTGTACTGGAACCCGGCGCCGAGCGTCAGCTCGTCTGTCACGTCATAGGTAGACCACAGGGTGGCCAAGAAGTCCGGCGTGAAGGTGAGCTTGTCGCCGTTCGTGCTGAACCCGGCGCAGTTTCCTGCCGTCGTGCCGTAGTCGCCGGGGTTGGCGTTGCAGAGGAAGCTGTCCACCGCCGCGCCATGCTTGCGCTCGCTATCGAGCACAGTGAGGCCACCGAAGACCCTCCAGCGATCGGTCACCTCACCCGCGATTCCGAGCTCGATTCCCTGGACCTGCTGCTCGCCGTAGAGGATCGTCGCGGCATTTCCATAAGCAACGTTCTTTTTGACGGTATGGAAGAGAGCCGCGGTCGTCGACAGCTTTCCGTCAAAGAAATCCCACTTGAGGCCGACTTCATAGTTGTGCTGTTCGACGGGGTCCGCGCCGGGAAGGAAGCCCGGGAACGCGTTGGCACCGGTCCGCGACGTGTCGGGATTGGAGAGCAGCGACCCATGGGGCAGAGCGCCTACGCCGTAGGACGCGTAGAGGCTTGCGTCCTCGACCGGCTTGTACACCACGCCGACTTTGCCGCTTACGGTGACCTCGGAGTCGGAATAGGTGGGACCACCGGGAAGAGCATTGCCCTCCAGATCGACATCATAGTGCTCTACACGCAACCCGCCCACGACCTGCAAGCTTCGGCTCAGGTCGATCGTGTCATAGAGATAGGCGGCGGCCGTATCGATCCTCACGGCGCTGGTTTCATGCTGGATGGGCACGGTGCTGTCGAACCGGAACGCATCGGCCTCTTCGCGGGAGAACTCCACGCCGGTCGACAACGTATGCCGGAACGGACCGGTCGTGAACCGCGCCGAGAGATTGGTCTGATTGAAAAGACTGTCGTTCGTCCGGTCGTAATAGTTGAGCGTACCCGGAGCGCTCGGCGGGTTTGCGGTGGGCGGGACGTGGTACTCGGAGTTGCGGCTGATCTGCGCCCAGCGCGTCTGGTTGCTGATCGTCACCCCCGGCGCAAGATCGTACTCGAAGCGCGCCAGAAACGAGTCCGCGTCGACATCGTCGAAGTCGGACGCCGTGCCCCAGTAGAGGTCGCGCGTGCCCGTGCCGGTCTTGTTGGTGTTGATCCCCGCGCCGCCGATCCAGATGCTGTCGCCGCCACGGTTGAAGGCCACGCCCGAGTCGGGAACATCGCGGCGTTCGACATGCTCGTAGGTGAAGATTGCGCGCGTATCCGTGCCGAGACCGAACGCCAGCGACGGCGCCACGCCCCAGGCGTTGGCCTCGGCAACGTCACGTCCGGCCAGCCCGCCGTCCTGAATGAAGGTGTTCAACCGGATCGCCGTGGACCCGAACGCCTGATTGACGTCAAACGCTGCGCGCCTGCGCGCCTCCGAATCGTAGTCGTCAAAGCCGATGCCGACCTCGCCCTCGACGAAGTTCTCGAGCTGCGGCTTCTTCGTCACGATGTTGACGTAGCCGCCGGCGCCGCCGCGGCCGTTGTCCGCCGCCGGTCCCTTGAAGATCTCGACCTGCTCGATGTTGAACGTATCCTTCGTGTAGCTGCCGTTGTCGCGCGTACCGTCGATGAACACGTTGCCGGTCGAGTTGAAGCCGCGGATGTTGAACGAATTGCCGCCCGATCCGAACGCGTTCTCGCCGGCGTCGATCGTGATGCCCGGCGTCTGCCGTAGGGTCTCGATCAGGGTGGTGGTCTTCCGCTCCTGGATGATCGTGCCGGGCACGACGGTGACCGTTTGCGGCGTATTGAGCAGCGGCCCGGTGATCTTGGGCGACGACACGTAGTCGGCCTTGTACGCGCCGGGCGCGGCAGGGCCGGCTTGACCAGGGAGCGGCGGCTCGGTGGGGCGATCGGCGGCCGGCTGGGCGGCGGGCGCCTGCGGAACGGGGCTCGTGGCCTTCTTGGCGACGGCGGCCTTTTTCTTCTTGCCGGTCGTCTCGACCACGAGCGGCGGCAGGTCGGCAGGCTCCGCCGCCTGTTGCGCCTGCGCGACTGTGGCCGGGCTCGCGGCCAGCACGGCAAAGGCCGTGAGCAGCTTCACCGGCATGATATCTGCGCGTTCGGCGGGCGCGATCGCCCCCACGCAAATAAACGCACCAATGCTCGTTGATT
>JBFXEP010000083.1:0-9514 GCA_050179995.1 Hyphomicrobium sp. | reverse complement strand
TCGCGCGCCTGATAGACGAAGCTCGAGATGCCGTACTCCTCGGTCTCGGGCTTGTGGTAGCCCTTGTTGACCTCCTTGAACCAGGTCGGGAACCGGTGCGCGGCTGCAAAATTGAAGCGGCCGGTGTCGAGGATGTCCTTCACGTCGACCTGACAATTGATGGTCTCGATGATGTGCGCCTTGCAGTTGTGCGAGCGCACGATCGCGCGCGCGGCGGCAAGCTCGGCCGGCGTCACGAGATCGATCTTGTTCAGAATGATGACGTTGGCAAACTCGAGCTGATCGACGAGCAGCGACACGATCGAGCGCGCGTCGGAGCTGTCGGCCGCTTCGCCGCGGTCACGCAGGAGATCGTGCGAGGAATAGTTGGCGAGCAGGCTCGCCGCGTCGACGACTGTGACCATCGTGTCGAGGCGTGCGACGTCGTCGAGACAATGGCCCTCCGCGTCGCGGAACTCGAAGGTGCTGGCGACGGGCAGCGGCTCACCGATTCCCGTCGATTCGACAAGGAGGTAGTCGAAGCGGCCCTGCTCGGCGAGGCGGCGCACTTCGCGCAGGAGATCGTCGCGCAGCGTGCAGCAGATGCACCCGTTCGACATTTCGACGAGCGCTTCCTCGGTGCGCAAAAGGCTTCCGCCGCCGCGCTCGATCAGCGCCGCGTCGATGTTGACCTCGCTCATGTCGTTGACGATGACCGCGACCTTGAGGCCGTCGCGGTTGTTCAGAATATGATTGAGCAGCGTCGTCTTGCCGGCGCCGAGAAATCCCGAGAGCACGGTGACGGGCAGGCGCACCACGTCGGAAGCGGGACTCGTCTCGGCATCCTGATCGGCCATGCTAACCCCCTTGCTGGCTCGAACGCGCGCACCGCCAGCATCATGGATGATGGGCCGCCACCACAGCCGGTCATCCGTTGTATGAGTTAACATGCAATCGCGCGGCTCGTACCGCGAACCGAGGCGTTCACGCCAAGAAGTGTGCAATAGCGTTAATTTCAAAAGCCCGACGATCTCTAGTGCCGTGAAAAATCTCGGCTGCGCGGCGTGCAGGTGTGGTTTCCGCGATTGCTGGAGACGGGGCAAGCGACGCGTTTACGCCTATGCGTCTCGCCGATACTTGCAGACCGATGAGCGATTGCACCTTATACGACGTGGTATGGGGCATTTTTTGCTGGGGTCGGGATTGTCTATCGTATTCACGCTCGCACTCGCGGCTGCGCTTGACCCATCGTCTCGTTCGATCAGCGACGAGACGCTGTCATGGCTCGCGGGTCTCGCGTCGGATCAACCGGTGGCACTGCTGCTCTTCGGCGCGAGCATCGTTCTCGCCCTTCTCGGCGTCCTGATGGTTGCACACCGACGTAGCCGCAACGGCCGCAAGCCCCATGCGGCCGGCGCACGCCCAGCCGCGCCTGAAGTCGCCGGCGCCGTTGCGAGATCGGAGCTGAAGGACGCCCTTCGCTCGTGCCGCACCGCATTCATCGGCATCGCCGCCTTCAGCCTCATCATCAACGTGCTGATGCTCACGGCGTCGATCTTCATGCTCGAGGTTTACGACCGCGTGCTTCCGAGCCGCAGCGTGCCGACGCTGATCGCCTTGACGGTCATCGCGGGGATCCTTTTCGCCGCCTTGGGCCTGCTCGACATCATCAGAAGCCGACTCCTGCTGCGCGCCGGCAGCGCCATCGACGAGGCGATGGATGCGCGCGTGTTCGACGCCATGGTGCGCCTTCCCATGCGCGCCGGAAACGGCAATGACCTGCAGCCGATCCGCGATCTGGATGCCATCCGCGGCTTTCTGTCGAGCCAGGGCCCGACGGCCTTGTTCGACATGCCATGGCTGCCGTTCTACCTCGCCCTCGTCTACGCCTTCCACCCCCTGCTTGGCCTGACGGCGCTCATCGGCGCCATCATCCTCGTGGCCTTGACGGTGACGACCGAAGTTATGACGCGTCGCCCCTCGCGGGAGGCAACGGCTCACAGCGCGGCACGCATCAATCTTGCTCAGGCCTGCGTGCGCAATGCGGAGGTGCTAGCCGGAATGGGGTTCGCCTCGCGGCTTGGAGCCATCTGGGCGAGCCACAACGAGCGCGCTCTGGAGTCGCAGCGCCGCTCCGGCGATATCGCAGGTGGCCTGGGCGCCGCCGCCCGCGTGCTGCGCATGGTCCTGCAATCCGCGGTACTGGCGGTCGGCGCCTATCTCGTCATCATGGCCCAGGCGAGCCCGGGCATCATCATCGCCGGCTCCATCCTGGCCGGGCGCGCTCTCGCCCCCGTCGACATCGCCATCGCCAACTGGAAGAACTTCATGGCGGCACGCCAGGGCTGGACCCGGCTCGAGCAGTTGCTGGCCAAGCTGCCAAGCGTAGCCAGGCCCATGGCGCTCCCCGCGCCGAAGAGCAGGCTTCACGCGGAGGGGCTCGCTGTCGCCCCGCCGGGCGACCAGAGACCCGTGGTGCGCGACGTCGCGATCACGCTCAACGCCGGCCAGGGCCTCGGCATCATCGGCCCGAGCGGCGCCGGGAAGTCGTCGCTGGCGAGGGCGCTCGTCGGCGCCTGGCTTCCCATGTCAGGGAGTGTCCGGCTGGACGGCGCCGCTCTGGACCAGTGGGCGCCCGAGAGCCTGGGACGGCATATCGGATACCTTCCGCAGAGCGTCGAGCTGTTCTCTGGCAGCGTGGCGCAGAACATCGCCCGCTTCGATCCCCAATTGGATCCGCAGGCCGTCATCGAGGCGGCGGGCGCCGCCGACCTGCACGACCTCATCGTCAGCCTTCCCAACGGCTACGAGACGGACATCGGCGATGGCGGCAGCAAGCTCTCCGCCGGTCAGCGCCAGCGCCTGGGATTGGCGCGCGCCCTCTACGGCAAACCGTTCCTGGTGGTGCTCGACGAGCCCGATGCCGCGCTCGACAGGGACGGCGAGCAGGCCCTTCAGAAAGCCATTCTCGGCGTGCGCGAGCGCGGCGGCACGGTCGTCGTCGTCTCGCATCGCGACGCCGTGCTGAGCGCCGTCGATCTGCTCCTCGTGCTGGAGCGCGGCCGCCCGATGGTCGCCGGCCCCAAGGAGCTCGTGCTGCAGAAACTCGCCAAGGCCGCGGCCCCCGCGGTCCACGCCCTGAAGTAGTAGAACGCCATGGTCAACGCCACGCCGAAATCGAGCCGCTCCATCCGGCGCAACATCTGGGCCGGCATCGCCGTCGCCGCGCTCCTCGTGGGCGGTGTCGGCGCCTGGGCGACCACGACGGAAATATCCGGCGCCGTCATCGCGCCGGGCGCGCTCGTCGTCGACAGCAACCTGCGCAAGGTGCAGCACCCGACCGGAGGCGTCATCGGCGAAATCCATGTCCGCGACGGCGATCGCGTCAAGACCGGCGATGTCCTTCTGCGGCTCGATGCCACCATCACGCGCGCCAACCTCGCCATCGTCGTCAAGACCCTGGACGAGCTGCGCGCGCGCAAGGCGAGGCTGGAAGCGGAGCGGGACAATCTCGAGACCGTCGCGTTTCCGGCCGAGCTCGAGGAGCGGCAGTCCGATCACGACGTCGCGCGCATCATGTCGGGCGAGCGCAAGCTGTTCGATCTGCGGCGCGACGCCCGCACCGGGCAGAAGGCGCAGCTTCGCCAGCGCATCGGCCAGTTGCATCGCGAGGTCGAAGGCCTCGACGCCCAGACCGCGACCAAGGCCAAGGAAATCGTGCTCATTCAGAAGGAGCTCGCCGGAGCGCGGGACCTGTGGGACCAGAACCTCTATCCGATCACCAAGCTCACCAGCCTCGAGCGCGAAACGACCCGGGTCGAGGGCGAGCACGCGCAGTTGATCTCCAGCGTGGCCCAGGTGCAGGGCCGCATCTCGGAGACCGAGCTGCAAATCGTGCAGATCGACCGCGACCTCGGGAGCGAGGTGGCAAAGGAGCTGCGCGAGACCGACGCCAGGATCGGGGAGGCGCTCGAGCGCAAGATTGCGGCGGAGGATCAGCTCAATCGCGTCGACATCCGCGCCCCGATCGGCGGCATCGTGCACAAGTCCACGGCGCATACCGTGGGCGGCGTGATCGGCGCCTCGGCCGAATCCATCATGCTCATCGTGCCGGAGAGCGACGACCTTACGATCGAGGCCAAGGTGGCGCCGCAAGACATCGACCAGATCCACGTCGGCCAGCCGACCAGCGTGCGCTTTCTCGCGTTCAATCAGCGTACCACGCCGCAGGTGCCGGGCACCGTGACGCGCATCTCGGCCGATGCGGTGACCGACGAGCGAACGGGAGTCTCGTTCTACACCATCCGCATCGGGCTCGACCGCGCCGCCTTGGAGATGCTCGGCGATGTGAGGCCCCTGCCCGGAATGCCCGTCGAGGCCTTTGTCAGCACCGGCGAGCGCAAGGTCATCAGCTATCTCATGAAGCCGCTCGCCGAGCAGTTCGAGCGCGCGCTCCGCGAGCGCTAGAGCGAGTGCTGGCGGAACGCCTCAGCCGGTGGCGCGGGCACGCCGCGGCAATTTCCAATGCGGGCGCGGGAAGTGGCAGGTGTACCCGTTCGGCGTATGCTCGAGATAATCCTGGTGCTCGGGCTCCGCCTCCCAGAATGCGCCCGCCGGGGAGACCTTTGTCACCACACGGCCGGGCCACAGGCCGGACGCGTTGACGTCGTCGATCGTCGCGAGCGCCTCCTCGCGCTGCGCGTCCGACGTCGTGAAGATCTCCGAGCGATACGAGGCGCCGACGTCGTTGCCTTGGCGATTGAGCGTTGTCGGGTCGTGGATCTGGAAGAAAAACTCCAGAAGATCACGAAAGCTGGTGCGCTCGGCATCGAACACGATCTCGATCGCCTCGGCGTGCGACCCATGGTTGCGATAGGTCGCGTTGGGAACATCGCCACCCGTGTATCCGACGCGCGTGCCGACGACGCCCGGCAGCTTGCGGATCAGGTCCTGCATGCCCCAGAAGCAACTGCCGGCAAGCACGGCGCGTTCGAGTTTGCTCATCATGGGTGTCTCCTCCGTCGTGCACGCGTCACGAGATGGCGGCACGTCGCTCGAATGTCTATTTGCGGACAGAGTTCGACATCTCTGCGGCGACACCCCGCATGGCGCCTTGTGTCACCTCTTGGCGTAGACGGTGAACACGTAGTCCTTGTTCTCCACCACCGTGTGGCACGCGAAGCCGCACTTGGCGTCCTGGTCCTGCGGCGGCTCATCCTTGAGGTTGCCGGGCCGGAACGTATCGGTCGCGGTGTTGTAGATGAAGGCGCCATAGCCCCATCCGCCGCTGTCGGCGAAGCGCTTGCTGTCTTTCGCCATGAAGTCGACGTCGTGCAGGTCGCCCGTCACCGTCGGCGATCCGGGCGCCTCCTCGTTGACCTTGGCGTTCCAATGGATCTTGGCCATCTTGGCGCCGTCGGGGAACGGCTTGCCGTTGCCGGGGATGCCCGCCTTGTAGGCGTCGATCATGGCCGGATTGCCGAGGATGACAGCCAGCGCATCGCCGCCGTGGCTGAGCGCGATGATCTCCCAATTCAAGTAGCCCTCGAACTCCGCGAACGCGAGCCCGCCGGGCACCTGCACCGTGTATCTGTCGGGCGCGGAGAGGGCCTTGCCGCCGACCACGGCGAGCACGATGGGCAGGGCCACGATCAGTCGGTGCGAGACCTTCTTCATGTCAATTGCTCCCGAGTTGTCGATCAAGGCGAGGTGGCGTTCATGAGCTTCGAGCTGGGTGGAGAAGCACCGCCGTTGCGGATTGGCAAACGCGCCAAAAATGCGCCAGCTGCGCTCCGTACACCAACAATACCTTGCGATCAGTGTGAACGCTCCGTTGAACCCGCGAAGCGCCCGATCGGCGGCAGCGACGAGCTGCCCGCTGATACGCCTGGACCTCGCTGACGACGCCGTCTCGAAATCACTTCAACTGGCCGGGCGGGCACGTCGCGGCCTGGGAGCAGCCGGACGCCATAACCAACGAGCGCGGGCTTCCGTTCGCTCCACACCCACGTGGTTGACACAAATTCGGAAAAACTTGGGAGTGCTGAGGCGATGGTGGGCGGTACTGGGATTGAACCAGTGACCCCACGCGTGTGAAGCGTGTGCTCTCCCGCTGAGCTAACCGCCCTGACCGTCAGAGACTTTTGTCGGGATCGCGGCGTCGCGATGGCCGCCACCGAAGGTGCCTCTTATCGAGGGGCCCCGCTCCGAAGTCAAGCTTGCCCGTGTCGCGCGGCCGGGCATGGCGCTTTAGCCCGTCAGCGGCCCCTTGCGGATCAGGAACCGATGCACGCCGGCGGTTTCGCGGCCTGACACGAGCACGTGGCCCGAAGTCGCGCAGAACGCCTCGAAATCCTGCACCGAAGCGGGGTCGCTCGCCAGCACCTCGAGCTCCGCGCCCGGATCGAGCGCGGCGAGCGCCTTGCGCGCCTTGAGCACCGGCAGCGGGCACTTGAGCCCGACCACGTCGAGCACGGGAACGGTGTCGCCAGCCATCGCGTCGGAATCCGGGGTTTGCACGCACGCGTCGAAAGTTTACGCCGTTCGATACAGCGCTGCAACGCGTCGCGGATATGAGCGCAAGCGGAGCCTTCGAGGCTTGCGCCGTCATCGGGCCGATGCGAGCTTGCGTATCGCAAGGGACGATTCCAGCGACCGGATGCGTGCACGCACGAAACCGGAAGGTCGACGACGTTGCAGCTGGCGAGCACGGGCTGAGCCAACAGAAGGCGACGCATGGCCACGAAAGACACGACGCGCCGCTCGTTCCTTTTCTCCTTCGGGCTTGATCGGCTGGGCTTGGTGGCCCTCGCGAGGCCGCACCTCGCCGCGGCCGTCATCGCTGCGCTCACGGCCTTGGCCTTGCTCGGCGTGTGGCATTTGCGCGTCGACGACAGTCTCTCGGAGCTGTTTCGCACCGACACCAAGGAGTTCCAGCAATACGAGGAGATCGACCGCCGCTTTCCGTCGAGCGAGTACGACGTGCTGGTGGTGGTCGAGGGGCAGGCGCTGCTCGCGCGCGAGAAGCTCGAGGTGTTCCGCGACATGGTGGTCGAGCTGCAGTTGACCGATGGCGTGGGCGGCCTCGTCTCCATGCTGTCGGCGCGCGGCATGCCGGACGCGACCGGCTACGCCGCCCCCATCGTCCCCGACGACCTGCCCGAGGACAACACCGCCTACGCCGACATGATCGATACGCTGGTCCACAACGATATCGTCAAGGGCAAGTTCCTGTCCGACGATGGCGCGCTGGCCCTGATCGTCATCGCGCTCGACCGCAAGCTGGTCGAGGAGCGCACGGCACGCACCGTCATCGGCGGCATCAAGGAGGTCGTCGACCATGGGCTCGCGGGTTCGGGCCTCACCGCCAAGCTGACCGGCGCACCTGTGATGCAGCTCGAGATCAGGAACGCCGTCGAGCGCGACCGGCTCGTCTACAACGGGCTCGGCTTCCTCGTCGGCTTCGGCGTCGCCTACCTCTTCTTCCGCCGCCTGTCGCTCACCATCATCGCCGTGCTGGGGCCGACCATCGCCATCCTGTGGACGCTCGGCGTGCTGGGCGGGCTCGACTTCCGCCTGAACCTCTTCATCAACGTCATTACGCCGCTGATCCTCGTCTCCGGTTTCTCGGATTCGATGCATCTCGTGTTCGCCATCCGTCGCGACATCCTGGCCGGCGTCGACCGCATCGAGGCCGCCCGCAACGCTGTGCGCGAGGTGGCGCCGGCCTGCCTGCTCACGGCCATGAACCAGGCCATCTCCATCGCCTCGTTCGCCTTCGCCGAATCCGCGCTGATCCGCACCTTCGGCCTCGCGGCCCTGATTGCGGTTGCCATCTCCTACACCGCCGTCGCGGTCGTGGTGCCCACGCTGGCCGCCCTGTTCGTGCGTCGCGAGGAGCCGTCCGCCGTCGATCCGCACGAGCGGGAGGAGGGCGGTGTCGGCGTGCTGCAGCGCCTGAGCGATGCGGTGATCGGCTTCGTCGGCAGATGGCCCATTCCGTTCGTGGCGCTCGGCATCGTGGCTGTCCTCGTCACCGGACACGCCTTCGTCAGCCTGAAGCCCATGTACCGCCTCGCCGACCAGGTGCCGGACAAGGAGCAGGCGCTCGCCGCCACGAGCAGCATCGATCAGAAGCTCACCGGCGCCAACCCGATCCACGTCATGATCGAATGGAAGGCGGGCAAGCCCGCGGCCGATGGCGGGCCGCCTATCGCCCTCTACGACGAGCGCACGCTCGGCGTCGTCGCCGACGCCCACGCCATCCTCGAGCAGCAGGCGGGCCTCGGCAACGTGTGGTCGCTGGAAAGCCTGCGCCGCTGGCTGGCCGGTGCCGGCGACTCCAGCATCGAGACCGTGCAGAGCTACGTGAAGATACTGCCCGAGCATCTCGTGCACCGCTTCATCACCGACGACGAGACGGCTGTGCTCGTGACCGCGCGCCTGCCCGACGTCGATGCCAGCGAGATCCTGCCCGTGGTCGAGAAGATCGACCACGCGCTCGACAAGATGCGCGAGCGGCATCCGGACTATGAGATCTCGGTCACCGGCCTGCCTGCCATTGCCGCGCGCAACTCGGCGACCCTCATCCACGAGATGACCTGGGGCCTCGTCGGCGACATCTTCCTCGTCTTCATCTTCTTAGGGCTCGCGCTGCGCTCGCTCATGGTCGGCGTGTCGAGCATCCTGCCCTCGCTGTTCCCGATCTTCGCCACCGGCGCTCTGCTCTTCTACTCGGGGCAGGGACTGCAGTTCGCCTCCATCGTCGCCATCACGGTCGCCTTCTCGCTCGCCATCGATTCGACCATTCATTTCCTGAACCGCTTCCGCCTCGAGGAGGAGAAGCTCGCGGACGAGGCGAAAGAGGCGCGTCTGGTCGACGACGGCAGGGCGGCGTTCCGCTTGAAAGGGGCGGCCGCCGAGGAGGACGAGAAGAAGGACCCGGCCCAGGAGGCGCTGGCGCGCACCGCCCATCACATCGGCCCGGCGGTGATCCTGACCACCATCGTGCTGGCGCTCGGCCTCGGCGTCACGATGCTGTCGGACCTGCCCTCGCTCCGCCTCTTCGGCGAGCTGGCCTCCGTCTGCCTGTTCGCCTCCCTCGTCGGCCAGCTCGTCATCCTGCCGGCGACCGTCGCTCTCTACCGGCGCTTCCTCCCGCTGCAGCCGAAGACGGCTGCCGGCGCGCCCGACGTCCCCACGCGCTTCGAGAAGATCGACTAGAGTGCTTCCGGAAAAGCATGTCCTCGGACTTGATCCGGGGATGGGAACCGGTCATGGCGAAGCCATGCGAGCAACCAAGTTTGATAAGAAGCACGATAAGACAAGGACCTAGAGGCTTTCCGCGAGTCCATGAAAAGCGGAAAGACTCTAGGCTGTGAACTCATTATTCGATGGAGCATTGATGATCCAAGACAAGCCAAGGGCCAGGAAAATCGCGCAGCCCGATGCCTTCGCATCGGGCAAGCGGTTTGACGCCGCCATTGGCTTGTCTTGGCTCACCCCGGAGGGGCGCGGTCTTTTCGCACCGCCGGTT
>JBFXEP010000082.1:0-9561 GCA_050179995.1 Hyphomicrobium sp. | reverse complement strand
AGATCAGGGTGGTCTCGAGGCCGCCGTCGCTCAGGAACAGCGTGCCGCCGAGCTGCGGCAACGCCTTGCGGTACTTGCTCATGTCATTGCTCCATTTTTCTCCGGGGGTGCGACTGGCGGAACTGATATTCGGCCTTCGGCCTTGGGCCTAGAGAACGCATGGTGCAGTTGCTCCAGATTGGCATTTTCAAGAGCATTTCAACGGTTTAAAGAAGTCTAGGGCGGAGCGACCGCGCGCCGGATGAGGTTTGGCGCGACCCAACTTGACCGAAGGTGCAGTTCGCCATGCTGACGGAAGCGCCACGGAAACGCGGGGATGCGCGCGAGCGCGTGCTGCAGCTCGCGGAAGCCGCCGTCCTGGACAAGGGCTTCGCCGCCACCTCGATCGAGGAGCTGATCGCGGGAGCGGGCATCACCAAGAGCGGCTTCTTCTACCATTTCAGGGATAAGACCGAGCTCGCGCGCGTGCTTCTCGAGCGCTACATCGCACGCGAGAACGCGCTCTTCGACGACCTCTTCCGGCGCGCCGACGCGCTCAACGAGGACCCCCTGCACGGCTTTCTAGTCGCGCTCAAAATGCTCGCCGAGATGCTGAGCGACCTGCCCAACGGGCACCCGGGCTGCCTGATCGCCTCCTACTGCTACCAGGACCGCATCTTCGACCAGCAGGTGCGCGAGCTCAATGCGGAGGCGGTGCGCGCCTGGCGACGCCGCTTCCGCGAGCGGCTCGACACCATCGCCGCCGGCTATCCGCCGCGCGTCGCGGTCGATCTCGACGATCTCGCGGACATGCTATCGGCCGTCGTCGACGGCGGGATCATCCTGTCCAAGGCGCTCAAGGACAAGGATGCGCTGCCGCGCCAGGTCATGCTCTACCGCGCGTTCGTGCGCGCGGTTTTTGCCGGCTGAGCGCACTCCTGCCCTTCGACGGGAGCCAAGGGAACCCGCATGTTCGAGATCGTTCGCATCGGCGGCGCATCGGGGCTGGCGCGCCTTCTCGCCCCACAGGGGCTTCAGCAAGGCGATTTCGAGAAGATCGCCGAAGCGGTCGGCAATTCTCCATTCAAGGCGCGGACGGTCGGCTGTGTGGCGGCACGCCGGGCGGCCGCCGAAGAGCACATCGTGACGCGCTGGAACGGCGCGGAGACGGAGAAGACCGCCAAGCCCGGCGACCACATCGTGGCCAGCCTCACGCCCAAGAAGGCCGTGATCCGCGACAGCGAGGGCCACCCCAACATCTACGTCATCGAGCGGGACAAGTTCGGACAGCTCTATGCGCCGGATCACGGCGAGAACGAGTTCGGCAAAATCCACCGCGCCATCTCCACGGTCGAGGCCGTCTATCTGCCGGGCGGCTTCGATATCCTGGCGCCGTGGGGGCAGCCGCAGATCGCGATCAGCGGCTATCTCCTGCGCAACGGTGACGACCTCTACGGCAACGCAAAAGAGATTTTCGAGGCGACGTACGAGAGGGTGTAAGGCTTGCGACCGGGCTCAGCCCGTTGCATTAAGGGCGCACTCGATCGCTAGCGCCGGCCGAGCCGCGCACCTCGCCAAGCCAAGGACACGAGCGTCATGAGCCGCCCGCCACTTCCCCCCTTCACGCTCGAGGCCGCGATCCAAAAGGTGCGCCTCGCCGAGGACGCGTGGAACTCGCGCGATCCGGCGCGCGTGGCGCTCGCCTACAGCCTCGAGAGCCGCTGGCGCAACCGCGCCGAGTTCCTTGTCGGCCGGGTGGCAATCGAGGCATTCCTCAAGCGCAAGTGGACGCGCGAGATCGATTACCGGCTGATCAAGGAGCTGTGGTGCTTCCACGGCAACCGCATCGGCGTGCGCTTCGCCTACGAATGGCGCGACGACAGCGGCACCTGGTTCCGCTCGTACGGCAACGAGAACTGGGAGTTCGACGACGACGGCTTAATGCGGCTCAGGATCGCAAGCATCAACGACCTACCGATCAAGGCGAGCGACCGCCTCTTCAATTGGCCGCTCGGGGCAAGGCCGGCGGACCATGCGTCGCTGAGCGAGCTGGGGTTGTAGGGGTGAGTTTGTCGATTGGTCGGAGCGGGGAGATTTGAACTCCCGACCCCCAGTCCCCCAGTTTGTGCCAAGCGCTGAATTCAGCAAAACATGCCTGAACATGTCTTCCTATAAATCGCATTATTTTCATATTGTTATAGCGTCATTGCTCAACTTCGCCTAACGTCATGACATCGCCTGATTTGCGTCCACAGTGCGTCCATGGACGCAACCTCCTGACCTCCAGTCTCCGATGCTGAATGATCTTACGATCCGCAAGCTCGCCGCCCCGGCGGAAGGGGTTGCGCAGTTCCCCGACGGCTCGATTCCGGGCTTCGGTGTGCGCGTGACCTCGAACGGCGTGAAGTCGTTCTATCTGGCCTATCGGCATCACGGCAAAAGCCGCCGGCTTAACCTCGGCCGTTACCCCACCACCAAGTTGCAGAAGGCGCGCGCCAAGGCATTTGCTGCACTCTCCGAGATTGAGGAGGGGCGCGACCCAAGCGGCGAGAGCAGCAAGGCTGAAGACTTCGGCTCCGCGCTCGATGCGTTCGTCGGGGGATACTGCAAACGATACAACCGCCCGAGCACGGCCGCCGAGACCGAGCGGCTGCTGCGGGTCTATTTCCTGCCAATCTGGCAGCGCCGCAGCATCGAGACCATCACCAAAGCTGACGTGGCGGCGGCCCTCGAACCCGTGATGAAGCGGGGCTCGCAGATGGCGGCCAGACATGCGTTCGCGGCTGTCCGAAAGATGTTCAACTGGATGGTGGAGCAGGGCGCGATCGAGACGAGCCCCTGCGTCGGCATGAAGGCACCGGCCAAGGCAGGCAGCCGCGACCGCGTGCTCTCCGATGGCGAACTGAAGGCGATCTGGAACAACGCGACCACCATCGGCTATCCGTTCGGTCCAATAGTTCAAATCCTCATGCTCACGGCGCAACGGCGAGGCGAAGTTGCCGCGATGATGTGGGCGGATGTGGACACCGAGAAGGGCATCTGGACGATACCGGGTGACCGCACGAAGAACGGCAAGACCCATGCCGTACCGCTCTGTCCAAGCGTGCTAACGGTTCTGGCTGAGGTTACATGCACGTCATCGCCATTTGTATTTCCCGCACGCGGCAAGCCCGAGCAGCCGTATTCAGGGTACTCGAAAGGTAAGCGCGAGCTGGATGCTGCCGCCGACCTTCACGACTGGACACTGCATGACATTCGTCGCACGGCGGCCACGGGAATGGCCCGTCTCGGCATTGCCCCGCACGTTGTCGAGCGCGTGCTCAATCACGTCTCCGGCACGTTCGCCGGTGTGGCGGGCATCTACAATCGCTTCCGTTACGAAGACGAAATGCGCGGGGCGCTGCTCGCCTGGGAGCGGCAGGTGATGGCGATCGTCGACGGTGAGCGGGGGTAGGTCTGTAGCATAGGTCATTCCGTCATCGCACTGCAGAGGTCAGGGGTTCGATTCCCCTCGGCTCCACCAATAACTTCAAGAACTTATCCCATTCCTCCGAAAACAAGAACCGCTCTGTCACGCACCTGTCACGCACGGATGCGCGCTTCGGGGCGTTCTGCGACGTGACGTGATGCTGTGTTCCTGCTGGTGGTGCGTGACAGGAATGGGTTGCGACTCGGATACCATCCTCGCCTAGAGGAGGATCTGCAATGCGCTACTACAGCGACGAGGCGCTTGCCGACTTGCAGCGAGAACTTCGCAGCATTGCCGGGAAACACGCGGCTCTGCAGGCTCGGTATCTGAACCAAGTATTCCGGCACGACAGGGCAAAAGAGTTCGCACACCACGGCTACGTTCGGAGGCTGAAGACCCTGGCCCGCTGTATTGAAAACGTGTTCACGCTGATCCCGCCCGAGCGGACCGAGCCGGTGGATCGCGAGGTCCGGAGCGACGCGGAAATCAATATCCAAACGTCCGTGTTCAATGTATTCGCGGCGGCCGACAACCTCGCCTGGATCTGGGTTACGGAGAGGGCGGTCACGCAGAACGATGGATCAGAGTTGCCGGATACGTGGGTGGGGCTGCGTCGTACAAACCGGGCTGTGCGAGGATCGTTGCCGCAGGAGCTGCGGGAGTACGTCGCCGGCATGGATGATTGGTTCGACATGGTCGACAACTATCGGCATGCCCTCGCGCACCGAATTCCGCTGTACATACCCCCGTACAATGTCGATCCAGCCAACGAGGCGGCCTATCAGGCACTCGAAGCGGCAAAGAACGCGGCCCTCTTTGGCGGCAACCTCCAAGAGCACGAGCGCTTAAGCGCTGCGCAGCAGCAGATGGAGTTCTTTCGGCCCTGGATGCTGCACTCTATCGGTGAAGGAGCGCGGCCGCTCGTGTTTCATCCGCAGCTACTCGCAAACTTCAACACAATCGAGGAAATGGGACGAAAGGTGCTCGATCATCTGGATGGTTAGGTCGTGCGCGCAAGCGTTAACGCCGCTTAACCGACAACCACGCGCACCTCACGCATGCTCCGGGTCTCATCCGATTCGAGACGGGAGGCTCCTGCGATGCGCTGCCATTACCTCAGCGACCTGCATCTTGAGTCGCAAGGCTTCAACCAGAGACTGCCCAAGGGCGATATCCTGATCATTGCGGGCGACCTCTGCCACGCGCGCTGCCTCGATCCCGCGCACACCGACAAATACAGCATCGATCAGCGAACGCGGGTGATGCGTTTCATCGACGAAGCACGCGCGAACTTCGCGCACGTCCTCCTCATCGCCGGAAACCACGAACACTATGACGGGGTATTTGAAGACACCGTCGGACACCTGCGATGCCATCTGCCCGGCGTGACCGTGCTCGACAACGAGACGGTCGAGATCGAAGGCATGCGCTTCTTCGGCACCACGCTCTGGTCGGAATTCGAACGGCGCAGCGAAGCCGCCATGAACGGAGTCCGGCGTCGCATGGGTGAGTACTTCTTCGTCAAGAAGCGCACCCGGGACGGCGAGGGCCGGGAGATCCTCGCCAAGTTTCGGCCCGAGGACGCACTAGAAGCGTTCGATGCGTCGTGGCAGGCTCTGCAGCGCTGCCTTGGTGAGAGAAACGGCAAGCCGACGGTGGTCATCACCCACCATGCGCCGAGCCGGCAGGGGCTCAATCTGCAGTTCATGGACAACGGGCTCGACGGCGCCTATGCGAGCGACCTTGACGAGCGCATCGCGCAATTTGCCAACGTTCCGGTTTGGGTACATGGGCACACGCATATCCGCCGGCGCTACCGGATCGGCGACATGACGGTCGTCACCAACTGCCGGGGATTTGCAGGCAAGGACCTGTCGGCCAGAGGCTTCTCGCCCGCCGCGCATTTCGACGTGTGATGGGTTCGGCCGACGTCACAAGGTGGCGTGCTGCCCGGGCGCCGTGGGGCGATCCATCGGGCTTCCTCGTTCCCACATTCGGGCGGCGATATCCCGTTCCTCGCGGCCCATGGCCTGCAAATAGATCGCGGTCGTGTTCATGCTGGCGTGACCGAGCCATCGCTGCACGAGATTGACCGGCACCCCGCAGCGGATCGCGTGCAAGCCGAAGCCATGGCGAAGGCCCTTCGGGGTCGCGTGGGGACCGGGGGCGATACCGGCTTCGCGCATGACCTGCTTGACGAGTTGCCAGGCCCTGCTGCGCGACCACGTCCAAAGCCTGCCCGAGTGAGAGGCGTCAATGCCATGCACTTCCAGCAATAGCTCGAGGAGCTCCGATGGCACCGGCACCTCGCGAATAATCGGGAGCTTGCTTCGCTTCTTGAGCGAGCGGATGGCGACGAAGCCGTCCGTGATATCGAACGAGCTTGCCGTAAGCGCCAGGGCTTCGGAGATGCGGCATCCCGTGTAAGCGAGAACCGCGCAAAGCGTTTGGACTTCCGGCCTTGAACTACGCGACGCTGCATTGAGGAAGCGCCGTCGTTCATCGGACGTGAGGTACTTGCGGTGGCCGACCGCGGTGAACAGGCTGAGTGTGCCAAGGGTGTTGGTACGCATGTAACGCTCCTGCCGCTTGTCTCTAGACGAGCGTCAGGACGCGACCGTTTTGCCTATTCTGTTGAATGCCCTCGGGGCCCGCGATTTTCAGCGGCCCTACCCCGATTGGACGTAGCGAAACGGTAGCACTCCGACCTTGGCAACATCAAGACTTTCGCCATGCCGGAGCGCGGACTCGACAGAATAGGCAATACTGTTCGAGCAAAAGGGAATGCAATGGGGCCGCTTGTTTGGGGACTGCTAGCCGGTGCGGGCATTGTCCTGCTCGTCGCATCACCGCTGATACTCAAGTATCTGTTTCAGGCGAGTTCCGAGCGCATTTCCGACGATCGCTTTTCGAGCAACGGCGTCAGCGTCGATTTCGCTGCCAGGACAATCGCCATCAAGAACCGAACCTATCCCGTTAGCGACGTCACCGGTCTGAGTTGGGGCGAGGGCGTGACGACGATCACCGTGAACGACCTGCGAAAGCCCGTGCACAAGATCAAGTTCGTGACGAGAGGCCAGGCCGAGAAGTTTGCGCAGAAGCTCACGCTCGCGATCGCCAAGGCCGGCGGGCCGTCCTTCACGTTCAGCTGAATGGTTCTCCGGCTCACATCTCCCGCCCGAAGTCCAGCGTGAACAGGCGGCGCCGCCGCCTCGAATCGCCTGACGGGGGCGAACTCGCTGGATACCTTAGGCATCTTTGGTCTGGTTACGGGCTGCTGCGGACATGTGACGGATCAGACTCGACGTTTATGACCCATATCGGTCATAGATTGCTTGGATCAATCGGAGCCAGCGCTTCTATGATTCGGCACTTGGCAATGGTGCCGCAACGGCACTGGCGGATGATGCTGTCAAGTTCGCGGCGCAGAGCCTTCAAATCGGCAAGCTTGCGGTCAACGTCCGCGAGGTGGTCGCGCGCGATAACATCGACGGCCTCGCAGGAACGCAGCTTCTGATCGGATAGACCCAGAAGCTCTCTCACCTGCTCCAGACCAAATCCCAGATCGCGGGCGCGGCGGATGAAGCTCAGGCGGCCGAGATCCTTGGCCCCATACGCACGATAGTTTCCGCTCGTCCTATCAGGCGCGGCAAGCAATCCGATCCGCTCGTAATAACGGATCGTTTCCACCTTGGTGCCGGTGGCTTTGGACAAATCACCGATCGTAAGAACGCCTGAACTCATAAGTGTTGACCCTGTAGTTACTACAGGGTGCACTATGGGCTCTTAACGAAAGAAAGTCCAAAAAATCATGACGACTGCCGAACGACCCTCAAAAAACATTCAGACGCTCAAGATGGGGGTAGAGGGCATGGATTGCGGCGCGTGCGCGCTCAAGATCGAGAACGCCCTGAAGCGTCTCCCCGGCGTCAGCGACATCAACGTCAACTATGGCACCGAGACGCTGGCCCTGAACCACGACGCGGATCAAAGCTCGCGCCAAGCGATAGAGGACAAGATCCGCAGCCTTGGGTACACGCCGCGTCCTCTGGCGACCGAGCACGCCGATTCGACCCAATCGGCCGAACGAGCTGATCGGTCGTGGTGGCAAACCCGCAAGGGGCAACTCGTCGTTGTGAGCGCAATCCTGCTTGCGGTGGCTACCATTGTCGCTTGGATTGCGCCGGATTTCTCGTTTTTCGCCTATCTTGCAGCAGCCATCATTGGTCTCGTGCCCATTGCACGGCGTGCGATCGCGGGTGCCATGTCCGGCACACCCTTCAGCATCGAAACGCTCATGAGCGTGGCGGCAGCGGGGGCTATTCTCATCGGCGCGACCGAGGAAGCGGCCGTTGTTATCTTCCTCTTTGCCGTGGGCGAACTACTAGAGAACGTCGCGGCAGGGCGTGCGCGGGCGGGCATCCAAGCGCTGATCGGATTAGTCCCGCGCAGCGCCCAGATCGAGCAAGACGGCGAGGTGCTGGAAGTACCGGTCGAACAATTGCGCGTCGGCGATGTTGCCGTGGTCCGTCCTGGCGATCGGGTTCCATCGGACGGAAAAATCATCGAAGGTACGTCGGAACTTGACGAATCCCCCGTCACCGGCGAATCCGTTCCGGTTCTCAAAACTGCCGACGCGATGGTCTATGCCGGTAGCATCAACGGCAACGGCTTGCTCAGGATATCAATCACCAAGACCGCAGCCGACAACACGATCGCCCGCATCATTCATCTGGTGGAGGAGGCGCAAGCGTCCAAAGCGCCCACGGCTCGCTTCATCGACCAATTCGCGGCCTATTACACGCCCGCGTCCATGGCCGCGGCGGCCTTGATCATTATCGCACCGCCGCTGCTGTTCGGAGCCGATTGGGGGACTTGGGTTTATCGCGGCCTTGCCACGCTGCTTATCGCCTGTCCTTGCGCGCTTGTTATCTCGACGCCCGCTGCCATCGCCTCCGGTCTCGCGGCAGGGGCCCGCCGTGGCCTTCTCATCAAGGGCGGTGCAGCCTTAGAGACGCTTGGGAAGATCAAGACTGTCGCCTTTGACAAGACCGGCACGCTGACAATCGGCAAGCCGCAGGTGACCGATGTCGTTGCCATTGAAGGCGACGACGGTGAGGTATTGGCGAAAGCAGCTGCCGTCGAGCAAGGGTCCAGCCACCCGCTCGGGTTTGCGATTATCGCCGCAGCCCGCGCTCGCTCGCTGGCCATCCCGCAGGCCTACGGGGGCGCATCCGCCGTGCCCGGCAAGGCCGTTGTCGCTCGCCTGCGCGAGGGTTTTATATCGGTCGGCTCGCCGCGCTATGCAGCCGAATTCAACCTGCTGCCCCTTTCCTTAGAGGACGCGGTGCAGAGGCTGGAGGCGGAAGGCAAGACAGTGGTGATAGTGGCCACGAAAGAACGTGCGCTAGGTCTCATCGCGCTCCGCGACGAACCACGCCCCGATGCCGTGGCCGGGATCAGCTGGCTTAAGACGCTCGGGGTGAAGAGCATCATGTTGACTGGTGACAACCAGCGCGCCGGGCATGCCATAGCCAGCGCCCTTGGCCTTGATGTACGGGCCGAGCTATTTCCTGACGCCAAGCTCCAAGCCATTGCTGAACTAATGACGGCTGGCCCTGTGGCCATGGTGGGCGATGGCATCAATGACGCGCCTGCCCTCGCGGCATCATCAGTTGGCATTGCTATGGGAGGTGGGACCGATGTTGCGCTGGAGACAGCCGATGCAGCCTTGCTCAGCAACCGCGTGAGCGGCGTTGCCGAGCTTGTCAGCCTTGCGCGGGCGACCTTGTCCAATATCTGGCAAAACATCGCGCTCGCGCTTGGGCTGAAGGCCGTGTTTCTGATCACCACTCTTCTCGGCATCAGCTCGCTGTGGATGGCCATCCTCGCAGATACAGGGGCCACCGTGCTGGTCACCGCGAATGCATTGCGGCTGCTGCGATTTCGTCCGTCAGCGATATCATCTCAGGAGATCGCATGAGCAGCGCAAAGGACACCTCGGCACCGCCCCGCCTGACACGACTATTCGGATTGACGGCAATCTTTATCGCCTTCGTTTTGGATCAAGCCACGAAGTTGATGGCGTTAGCGGCGCTTGAGCGTGGAAACGC
>JBFXEP010000081.1:0-9608 GCA_050179995.1 Hyphomicrobium sp. | reverse complement strand
GCCCGACCCAGATGGCCGTCGGCATGCGCGCCGTCGAGGCCAAGCGCCGCAAGATCGAGCGCCGCGCCGAAAGCATGCGCAAGCTGCGCCGCTATCTCGAGAAGCGCCCCGTGCCGGCCGTGCTGGGCCCCGACGACGATTTCTACATTATCGACCACCACCACCTGAGCCTCGCGCTCTGGCGCAGCGACGTCGACGACGTGCTGGTGCGCATCGTCGCCGACCTCTCCGACATGCCGCGCGCGACGTTTCTCCGCGCCATGGCCTCGTTCGGCTGGCTGCACCCCTATGACACGCAGGGCCGCAGGATCAGCCCGACGCGACTGCCCGCCTCGCTCGACAAGCTCCGCTGCGACCGCTACCGCGACCTCGCCTGGTCGGTGCGCCGCGCCGGCGGCTTCGTGAAGACCCACATTCCCTTCAGCGAGTTCGCCTGGGCGGATTTCTTCCGCAAGCAAATCCCGCTTCCCCTCGTCTCGCGCGATTTCGAGCTGGCGCATGAGCGCGCCATGCGCCTCGCCAGCTCCCCCGATGCCCGCCACCTCCCGGGCAGCCTCGTAGCGGCGTAACCCCGACATCGCAGGAACGAAACCGGCCTGCCCCTCACCCCTTCGCCGTCTCGCGCAGCACCGCGCGCCAGCCGATGTCGTGGCGCCAGAAGCCGCCCGGCCAGTCGATCTTCGCGATCGCCTGGTAGGCGCGCGCCTGTGCTTCCGCGACCGTTGCGCCGAGCGCGGTGACATTCAAGACGCGCCCGCCGTCGGCGAGGATGCGCTCGCCGTCTCGCTTCGTCCCCGCGTGGAACACCTGCACGCCCGCGAGCGCCCGCGCCGCGTCGAGGCCGCGGATCTCCGTCCCCTTCTCGGGCGTGCCGGGATAGCCCTTCGCAGCGAGCACCACCGTCAGCGCCGCATCGTCGCGCCACCTCAAATCGAAATGGTCGAGCACCCCGTCCGCCGTGGCGATCATGGCCGCGAGCAGGTCCGACTGCAGCCGCATCATCAGCACCTGCGTCTCCGGATCGCCGAAGCGCACGTTGTACTCGATGAGCTGCGGCCCGCCGTCGGTGATCATGAGCCCCGCGAACAGCACGCCCTTGAAGGGCGTGCCGCGCGCCGCCATGGCCGCCACCGTCGGCCGTATGATCTCGTCCATGGTCCGCTGCACCAGCTCCGGCGTCATCACCGGCGCCGGCGAGTAGGCGCCCATGCCGCCCGTGTTCGGCCCCGTGTCGTCGTCGCCGACGCGCTTGTGGTCCTGGGCGGTGACGAGCGCCAGCGCATGCGTGCCGTCGCAGAGCGCGAAGAAGCTTGCTTCCTCCCCCGCGAGGAACGCCTCGATCACGACCTCCGCGCCCGCCGCCCCGAACGCGCCCGAGAAGCACGCGTCGACAGCGGCCTCCGCCTCGGCCCGTGTTGCAGCGACGACGACGCCCTTGCCCGCCGCGAGCCCATCGGCCTTGACCACGATCGGCACCGGCTGCTCCGCGAGATACGCCTTCGCCGAGGCTGCGTCCTTGAAGCGCCCATAGGCGCCGGTCGGAATGCCGGCCTCCCGGCACAGGTCCTTCGTGAAGCCCTTCGAGCCCTCGAGCTGCGCTGCCGCCTGAGACGGCCCGAAGTGCTTCACGCCCGCCGCGGCCAGCGCATCGCCGAGGCCCGCCACCAGCGGCGCCTCGGGCCCGATGACGACGAAGCCGATGCCCAAGTCGGCGATGAAGCGCTTGACTGCATCGTGATCCGCGACGTCGAGCGCGACGCACGTCGCAAGCTCGGCGATCCCTGCGTTGCCCGGCGCCGCATAGAGCTTGGTCAGCAGCGGGCTCGCCGAGAGCGCCCAGGCGAGCGCGTGCTCGCGTCCCCCGCTGCCGATGAGAAGAACGTTCATGCGTTGAAACGCCTCAGTATTCTGTTCCCAACCTGGGGCACGATTGGCCAGTTGGTCTCGTCACCGTGTATCATCTTCGGCTCGTGACACAAGCGAGGACCGATTCGTTGGCCAGCCCTCCCGCACCCGCCGCGAACCCCGGCAGCAACGCCGCCGAGTTCACCGTCTCCGAGCTGTCCAACGCCGTGAAGCGCGCGCTGGAGGAGGGCTTCGGCCATGTGCGCCTGCGCGGCGAGGTCTCCGGCTATCGCGGCCCGCACGCCTCCGGCCACTGCTACTTCTCGCTCAAGGACGAGAAGGCAAAGATCGACGCCGTCGTCTGGCGCGGCAACTGGAGCCGCCTCAAGATCAAGCCCGAGGAAGGTATGGAGGTCATTGCCACCGGCAAGATCTCGTCCTTCCCCGGCTCATCGAAGTACCAGATCGTCATCGAGGCGCTGGAGCCCGCCGGCCTCGGCGCGCTGATGGCTCAGTTGGAAGAACGCAAGCGCCGCCTCGCCGCCGAGGGCCTCTTCGCTGAGGAGAAGAAGCGCAAGCTCCCCTACCTGCCGCGCGTGGTCGGCATCGTGACGAGCCCCACCGGTGCCGTCATCCGCGACATGCTGCATGGCTTCGAGGAGCGCTTTCCGACCCGCGTCATCGTCTGGCCCGTGCGCGTGCAGGGCGAGACCTCGGCGGCCGAGGTGGCGGCCGCCGTGCGCGGCTTCAACGCGCTTCTGCCTGATGGTCCGATCCCGCGCCCCGATGTGCTGATCGTCGCCCGCGGCGGCGGCAGCCTCGAGGATCTGTGGGGCTTCAACGACGAGATGGTCGTGCGCGCCGTGGCGGCGAGCACCATCCCCGTCATCTCCGCCGTCGGTCACGAGACCGATTGGACACTGATCGACCTCGCAGCCGACGCCCGCGCGCCGACACCCACCAAGGCCGCCGAGTGGGCCGTCCCCAAGCAGTCGGACCTGTTGGATCAGAGCGGCAAGCTCGCCCTCCGCCTGACGGTCGCCGTCCGCCGCCTGCTCGAAACCTTGCGCCGCGACCTCAAATCCGCCGAGCGCGGCCTGCCCCGCGCCGAGGACCTGGCCGCACTGCCGCGCCAGCGGCTCGATCATGTCGCCCACCGCCTCGGCGGCGCGCTCCGCACGCGCGTCCAGAGGAGCCACACGCGCTTTCTCCAGATCGCCGGGCGCCTGCCGTCGCCGCGCTCGCTCGTCATGCATCGGCGCACGTCGCTGGACTCGACCGCGGGCCGCCTCGGCCGCGCGCTTTCAGCCAACACGCAAGCCCACCACACGCGCCATGCCCGCGTCTCCGCGCGCTTGAGCCCCGCGCCGATCCGGCACCGGCTCGAGCGCTATGGCGAGCGCCTCGACGCGCTCGCGCGCCGCGGCGAGCGCGGGCTGATCGCCCGCCTCGCCCAGCGCCGCAACGCCCTCGATATCCAGGTGAAGCTGCTCGCCTCGCTCAGCTACCACAGCGTGCTCGCGCGCGGCTTTGCCCTCGTGCGCGACGCCGGCGGCGCGACCGTCCGCTCCGCCCATGCCGTCGCCGCCAGCCAGTCGCTCGAGATCGAGTTCGCAGACGGCCGCGTTGCAGCAACGGCAGGAGACACCCCCGCCGCGACATCCGGCCTCGCGCCACAGGCCGAGCCGCCGCAGAGGGAAAAGCCCGTTTCCTCAACCCCCAAGCGATCGGGCAAGGACCAGGGCTCGCTATTCTGATAAGGATTCACACAAGTGTCCCGATTCCGAAGTTCGCCAGAGTTCGCGGCCAGGTTGGCGAGCGAACTTCGGAATCAAAAGGGACACTAGAATCAGAGAGTTGCTAGTGTGATTCAGATCGAGAAATTCGCTCGCAACCTAGCCGATTGATGGGGCGAATTTCTCGATCATCACACGAGGCCGCCTTGACGCCGCCCCGCCGATTGGCCATGTCATCGGCTTCGGCCGCGCGTCAGGCGAGCGGCTGCTCCGACCGAGAGACCCCAGAGACTCCATGAACCGCTTCGACAAGCTGTTCGGCATCCGCGGCGAGGCGCAGGTGCGCTATCTCGACGGCGAGTTCCAGGTCGTGGCGCCGGGCGAGTTCGTGCGCTGCGCGGTCTCCGGCCAGAAGATCGACCTCGCGGATCTGCGCTACTGGAGCGTCGAGCTGCAGGAGGCCTACGCCTCGGCCGACATCTCGCTCGGCCGCCACCTCGAAGCCATGCGCGGCAAGCGCGACTAGCTCGCGGAGCTCCGTCTGTCATCCCGGCCAAGCGAGGCGCGAGCCGAGCGCCGCGCCGGGCCCCAGCGCAAAGCTTCTATCGCTTTCTACCCGCCCCCGCCACGCTGCACGTTGCGCGCGCTCGTCAGATGCCGGATAATGGCGCCGTCGAGGCTCGCGCCTGAGGGGTAACGTGGCATGGCGGAAGCGACGGCACTCAAGTATCGCGCCTTCATCTCCTACAGCCACACCGACACGCAGTGGGCCAAGTGGCTGCATGGCGCCATCGAGGGCTTCCGCGTCGACCGCGACATCGCCGGCCGCGAAACCGAGACCGGCAAGATCCCGACCTCCCTCCGCCCCGTCTTCCGTGACCGCGACGAGTTCATCGCCGGCGGTACGCTGGGCGGGCAGACCATCGCCGCCCTCGATGCCTCGGCGGCCCTCATCGTCCTCTGCTCGCCTCGCGCCGCCACGAGCGCCGCCGTAAACGAGGAGATACGCCTCTTCCGCGAGCGCCGCCCGGGTCGCCCCGTGATCCCGGTCATCGTCGCCGGCACGCCGGACAGCGCCGACGAGGAATGCTTCCCGGCAGCACTCCGCTTCAAGATCGGCCCGGGCGGCCGCATCACCGATACGCCCGAGCCCGAGATCATCGCCGCCGATGCTCGCGCCCAGGGCGACGGCAAGGAGCTGACCCTCGCCAAGGTCATCGCCCGCATGCTCGGCCTCGGCACGGATGACGTCTTCCGTCGCGCCGAGCGCGAGAACAAGCGCAAGGCGCGCGTCCGCAACGCCGTCGCTGCCGCCATCGTCGTGCTCTCCCTCGCGGGGGGCATCGCCTTCTGGGACGCCCAGCGCAAGGGCGAGACCATCGCCGTCCAGGAGCAGGAGCGTTCCGAGGCGCTCGCCATCGCCCGCCAGCTCCTCGGCGCCAACCCCGCCGCCGCCGCGACGCCGGGCCAGGAGCAGAACCTCGTTTCCGCGCTGACCGCCATCCAGGAGAGCGCCGCCGCCGGTGACTCGGACTACGCCAAGGCGCTCGAGCTCCTGCGCGCCGGCAAGGGCGCCGACGCCGTGCCACTGCTGCTGGCCGCCGCCGAGGCCAAGAAGAAGCGCGCCGTAACCGAGAACAAGGAAAGTGCCAAGGCCTATCGCGAGGCCGCCACCATCGCCGCCATCGCCGAGCCCTGGCGCGCGCGAGAGCTTTTCGCCGAGGCCGCGCGCCTCGACCCGAGCGACCTCGACGGCCTGTACTTGAATGGCAGCTATCAAAAGGAGGCCGGCCAGCTCGCCGCCGCGGAAAGCTCTTTCCGCACGGTCGTAGCGACCGCAAAATCCGGAACGGACGATTGGGCGCTCTACTGGGCGCAACTCGGGCTTGGCGATATCGCCACCGCGCGCGGCGATCTCAATGAATCGAAGTTGAAGTACACGGCGGCGCAGACCCTTGCCCAGAGCATCACCGCGGCCGACCCCACCAACATCGGCTGGCAGCGCGACCTCTCCGTCTCCCATGAGAAGATCGGCAACGTGCTCTTCGCCGAGGGCAAGCTCGCCGAGGCGCTGGTCGCCTACAATGAGTCCCTCGCCATCCGCCAGCGCGTCTCCGCGACCAACCCCGCCTACCCGGACTGGCAGCGCGACGTCTCCGCTGCCCACGACAAGATCGGCGACGTGCTGTCCGACCAGGGCAAGCTCACCGAGGCCATCGCCGCCTATGAGGCGAGCCTCGCCATCCGCGAGCGCCTCGCCAAGGACGACCCCACCAACGCCGCTTGGCGGCGCAACCTCGCCCTCGCCCACGATAATGTTGGAGACGTGCTCGCCGACCAGGGCCGGCGCGACGATGCCCTCGCCGCTTACAGGACCAGCCTCGCCATCCGCGAGCACCTCGCCGCGGCCGATCCCGGCAATGCGGAGTGGGAGCGCGACCTCTCCGTCTCCCACAGCAAGATCGGCACCGTGCTGCAAGCCCAGGGCAAGAACAACGAGGCCCTCGCCGCCTACACCGCCGACCTTGCCATCGCCGAGCGCCTCGCCAAGAACGACCCGACCAATGCCGGCTGGCAGCGCGACCTCTCCGTCTCTCACAACAAGATCGGCGAAGTGCTTGCCAGCCAGGGCAAGCACGAGGCGGCGCTCGCCGCCTACACGGCCTCCCTCGCCATCGCCGAGCGCCTCGCCAAGACCGACCCCACCAACGGCGGCTGGCAGCGTGATCTCGCCATCTCTCACAATAAGGTCGGCGACGTGCTGTCCACCCAGGACAAGCACGCCGAGGCCCTCCCCTCCTACCAGGCCGCCCTCGCCATCACCGAGCGCCTCGCCAAGGTGGACCCCGCCAATGCGGAATGGCAGCGCGACCTCGGAATCTGCAACGAGCGCATCGGCAACGTACATGCGCAGAAGGGCGATCAAGCATCGGCACGCGAGGCGTTCAGCGCCGCTTTGCGGATCTACGACGCCCTGGCCGCCGCCAACCCCGACGACGTGGTGTCGCGTCTCTTCACGGTCGCGCCACGCTGGCGCTTGGCCCAGCTCGATCCGGAGCACGCGGTGGAGCACCTGCGTGCAGCCCTGGCGGTGCTGAAGCCCCTCGAGGCAGAGCAACGATTGGACGCCACGCGCCAGACCTGGATACCTGAGATCGAGAGCCAGCTCGCCGGCATTGAAGGAAATGACGCCGCCGCCGAGACGGGGTCTACGACCCCCGCGCCTTGAGCACCCCGTCCACCAGCGCACCGAGCCGCACGAGGTCGCGCTCCTCGAAGGCCACGGCGATGGGCAGCGCCCGCGATCGCCCGGCGAGGTCCCGGCAGGCGCCCTTCGCGCCCGCGAGCCGCGCCAGGTCCTTCTCCGTCGTGATGAGCTGAGCGTCCGCCGCGTCCGAATCCGCAAGCAGCCGCCGCGCGTCCCCCTCCGTGAACACATGATGGTCGGCAAACGCACGCCGCATCACCGAGCGCGCCCCGAGGCCCTCCAGCATGCGGAAGAAGCGCTCCGGGTTGCCGATCCCGGCATAGGCCAAAAGCGCGCCGTCCTTCGCCCATGACGTGTCGCCGGTTGCCGCCACCGCGCCCGAGAGCACCGGCCCGTGAAAACGCCGCTTCAGATCCTCGAGCACCGCGGCCTCGCCCTCCGGCCCAACCCCGCCCATCACCACGATGCAGTCGACCAGCCCGAGCTGGAACGCGAGCCGCGCCCGAAGCGGCCCCGCCGGGATCACGCGCCCGTTGCCGAAGCCGCGCCGCCCGTCCACCACGGCGATGGAAAGCGCCTTCGCCACATGCGGGTTTTGCAACCCATCGTCCATGATGACGGCATCGGCTTCGCCATGCGCCTCGATGGCTTGGAGGCCGGCTTTGCGGTCGCGTGCGACCATCACCGGCGCGTCCAGAGCGACCAGGAGCGGCTCGTCGCCCACGTCACGCGCCGTGTGCCGGTCCCGTTCGACCCACACGGGTCCCGCTTGCGCCCCGCCATAGCCGCGCGACAGAACGGCGGTTTTTCTTCCGCGCTCCGCGAAGAGCCTGATCAGGAGACGCGCGAGCGGCGTCTTGCCCGTGCCGCCCGCCGTGAAGTTGCCGACGCAGATCACCGGCAGCGCCGAGCGATAAGGCTCGGCCTTGCTGAAGCGGCGCTCGACGGCCCCGGCGTAGAGATCTCCGAGCGGCGCCAAGAGCCGCTCCGCCGTCCCCCCCGCGCCCGCCCCGTACCACCACGCGGGCTCGTCAAGACGCACGGCGCACACGCGAGGACTCCGGCAGCATCCCAAGCAGCGCCTCGACCGTGCGGTCGAGCGCGCCCGAAAGCTGCTCGAGCGCCGCCTTGGCGCCGGCCCGCATGTCGGCGAGCTTGCCCTCCTCGGTCACCAGCTCGACCACCGCCGACGCCAGCTCCTCCGCCGAGCGGACCTCGCGCGCTCCGTTGTGGCGCAGCAGCGCCCGATAGAAGTCGCGGAAGTTGGTCCAGTGCGGTCCCGTCAGCACCACCGCGCCATGCCCGATCGCCTCCACCGGGTTCTGCCCCCCGTGCGGAATGAGCGAGCCGCCGATGAAGGCGATGTCGGTCAGCGCGAAAAGCGTGCCGAGCTCGCCGATGGTGTCGACGACGAACACGTCGGTGTCGGGACCGGGCCGCTCGCCCGCCGACCGCACGGCGACCGCGAGCCCCTTGCCGCGCAGCATCGTCGCCACCGCCTTTCCGCGTCCCGGATGGCGCGGCGCGATGATGGTGCAGAAGCGCGGCAGCTTGCCCGCGATCAACCGGTGCGCCTCCGCGACCGTCTCCTCCTCGGGATCGTGCGTGCTCGCCGCCACCAGAGTCGGCCGCCCGTCGAGCGCCGCCTTGAGGCGATCGAGCTCGACGGCATCGACCACCGGCGGCGGCGCGTCGATCTTGAGGTTGCCGACCGCCTCCGCGCGCCGCGCGCCGAGCTTCTTCAGCGTCCGCGCCAGGAGCTCGTTCTGCGCTAGCACGAGATCGAAGCGCGAGAAGAGCGGCAGCGAGACCCCGCTGAGCCACCGCCAGCGCCGCGCGCTGCGCGACGACATGCGCGCGTTGATGAGCGCCAGCGCCACGCCGCGGCGCGACGCCTCGACGATGAGGTTGGGCCAGATCTCGCTCTCCACGAACACGCCGGCGTCGGGCTTCCAGTGATCGAGGAAGGCGCGCACGTACTCGGGCACGTCGAGCACGATATACTGGTGCAGCGCGCGCGGCGGCAGCCGCCGCTTGGCGAGCGCGGCCGACGTCAGCGTGCCCGTCGTGAGCAGCACGGAAAGATCGTCGCGCGCGGCGAGTAGCCGCTCGATCACCGGCAGCACGGCGTTGGTCTCGCCGACGCTCGCCGCGTGCATCCAAAGCAGCGGCCCCTCGGGGCGCGGCAGGCTCGCCTGCCCGTAGCGCTCGCCGCGCCGCGTTGCGTCCTCCTTGCCCTGCCGTCCGCGCAGGTTGAGCAACAGCGGCGCACCGAGCCCGATCGCCGCCGTCGCCCCGCGATAGGCCTTGAGCGCGAGCCCTTCCGGCGCCGGTCCCTTGACGCCCCACGCGGACCGCGGCGTGACGCGGCGGATATCCGCCCCGACCAGCTTGTAGGCGCGCTCGGTGACCGCGTTGAGCCCGTCCTCCACCTTGCGCCGCGCCGCCTCGAGCGCCGCCTCGTCCGCATCCTCGGGCACCCAGATCGGCTCGCCGATGACATAGGCGAGCTTCGAGTACGGGAGGTTGATCGTCATGCGGCTCCACGTCGGCAGCGCGATGAAGCGGCTGGTGGCGACCGCGAACGGCAGAATGGGGCGGCGCGCGAACTTGGCGATGGTGACGATGCCGGTGCCCCCTTTGCGGGCTGGCCCCGGCGGGATGTCGGCCGTCATGGAGAAGGTGCTGCCGCTCTTGAGCAGCCGCACCGCGGCGCGCAAGGCATAGACCCCGCCGCGATCCCTCTTGCGCTCGTTGGCGCCCGCCCCTTGCACGACCGCGATGTCGAACTGGCTGAGCAGCACGCGGATGGCCGACGC
>JBFXEP010000080.1:0-9614 GCA_050179995.1 Hyphomicrobium sp. | reverse complement strand
TCGAAGGCGAGGCGCACGCGGCGCGGCGGGTCCGCCGTCACGGCGGTGAGCTCGGGGACGATGAAGCGGTCGCGGCAGAGCTCGAGCCCCATGGTCACCGCCTTCATGACCTCGCGCACGGTCTCGGACGCATCCTTGTAGAGCGGGTTGTCGGAGCCGGGGGTCAGCATCTTCAGGCGGTAGCCGTCCGGAGCCGTCCATCCGGCGACGACCTCTCCGGCGACGGCGTTGAGGTTGGCAGCGATGGCGGCGGCGAGTGCGCATCGATAGGTGGCGGCCTCGTCCGTGCCGGTTCCGAGCGGGGCGGCCTTAGGGTCATAGAGCAGGATCTCGAGCGCGGCGAGGCCCTGAATGGCGACGCTCTGGCCGGCCAGTGCGCCGGGCTGCAGGAGCTCGGGCTTCTTCGCGGCAAGGACGCCCGTCATCTGGCGAAATGCGATGCCGCGCGGGTCGGGCCAGAAGAAGATGCGCTCCAGGCGATGCTCGCGGGCGACGGACCCGAAGCGGATGAAGTCGAGCCCGCCCCAGGCCCGCACCGTGTCGGCGAAGGCCGATTGTGCCGTCTTGCGCGAGGCTTCGCTGCCCGCGTCCTTGCAGACGCCCGCGACGGCGGTTGCCAGCGCGGCCGTGCGGCCCGAGAACCCCTCGAGGCGCGGCACGATGAACTTGTCGATGGTGTCGAGCACCATCGCGGCATGCGTCTTGCGGATGGGTAGCGCCTCGGCCGCGCCGGCGGCAAGCGTGGTGGCGACCAGCCCCAGGACCGCGGCCAGAAGCGACGTTGAGAGCCGATCGATTGTCACAGAGGACTCCACGGGGACGCACGCCTGCCCCGATGTTTAGGCCGCGCGGACGCCCTGAGGAAGTGGGCGCCTCACGCCTCGGTCGCTTCCTCAAGCTGGGCGGTCGTGACCGAGCCACGGCGCTGCTGCTGCTGCATGCGCGCCAGGCGCTCGCGGGTCGAGAAACTGCGATAGGGGCAAACGAGGCCGCGACGCTCGAGGTCCTCGACCTTGGCGTAGATCACGTCGACCGCCAGCGGCGCGCAGCCACAGCACTGCATGCGCTTCCGCATGTAGCGGTAGACGACGCCCGGCGTCGGGATCGGGGCTTCCGGCTCATTCAGGATATCGAGAAGTGCGAGCTCGATGTCGAAGTCGGAGACTTGCTGGCAGGAACAGACGATCATGGGCTTCTCTTCGCCTGCCTCACTGTCTCATGGAGGCGTCTTGGGACGCCGCCGCGTAGGCCGCCGCATTGACGATCAGGCCGGGGGAGAGCACCTGGTCGAGCCCGCGCATGGTGACGGCGAAGCTCTCGGCGTGATGGACGACCTCGTCGATGAGCGAGCTTTCGATCAGGGCGAAGGCGCAGGCGCGCATGGCCGGGCAGGTGTTGTGCTGGCAAGCGGCGATCATGGAGAGCGCCAGGCTCTCGTCGCGGCAGAAGCCGTCGCTTTCGCCGGCGCAGACCTCGATCTCGCGGCGGGCGGCGGCGCTGACTGCGCGCACCCAGGCCGAGAGCTCGGACACGGCGGTGCGGGCCGCGTTCGGCCCCAACGCCTGGGCGTAGATGCGCCAGGCATCCTCCCAGCGGTCGATGTCGCCGGACTTGTAGCCCGCGACCCAATAACGGAAGCCGAGGCCGATCAGACGCTCCGCACCGCGGGCGCCGGACACGGCGAGTTCGACGACGGGCGGCGCAACAGGACGCAGCGCGGTGACGTTAGACCTGCGCATGGCAAGCCTCCCGCGCAGACGCGTCGAATGCGATATGTCCGGAATGACAAGCAGGCGCACGACCAGCGTGCACCACCCACTGCGGGCGCAATGCGAGCAACATCGAAACGAGCCTTCCTATTGTCGGGGTTCAAGGCCCCGAAAAGGATTTCGCTGCCTACTCAGATAGGCAGCCGCCGGCTCGTAAGCAACCTCTTTGGAGGCGCGAAGTCAAGGGGAGCGATGACACATTAGCGCGCTGGAATCGTTCAAAAGTTTGTTTTGAAGAATTCCAAAGTCCAGAAGCGTGAAGCGTGCCCGAGGTCAGCCGTGCCCGGCCTGTTGGCGGCGCGAGGTGCCGCCCGACACGGCCAAGGTCTTGGTGCGGCGCTGCACTTTCGACTTGGGGCGGGACGCATCCTTGCGCTGGACCTTGATCATCTGCTCGAGCGTGTGCTCGTCGAGGACACTGATGAAGGCGCCGAGCGCGTCGTCGAAGAGCTGATCGAGTGCGGCAAGCTGTCCCTGGGCGCGCGAGCGGTCGCTCTCATCGTGCTCGATCTCGAGGCTCAGGATCTCCATGGCGCGCACCACGTCGCCGATACGGATCTCGGCCGCAGGCTTCGCCAGGCGCACACCGCCGTGGCGCCCGCGCACGGCGCGGATGAAGCCCGCTCGCGACAGGAGATGCACGATCTTGAAGGTGTTCTGCAGCGTGATCTCGCGGCGCTCGGAAATCTCCGCCACCTTGACCAAGTTGGGGTCCGCCATCGCGCAGTCGAGCAGGATGCGGATGGCGTAGTTCGTCGTTTTGCTTAAGCGCATGATCGTCCAGCTTCCTCATCCGCCCGATCGACCCCGGTACACCGGGCGGTGGCGTGTTGATCCTGTACCCTAGCCCACTCTAGACTTATTCCAAACTGCGGCCCACATCAATCGGCCGTCTGGTGACCATCAACTTGCCAGCCTCGTCGCTTATCCCGCCTCCGCGGCGCCTTACCGTGCACGGCCCATCGTTAAGCATTGTTGACTGCCTGCGTCAATAAGTCTAGACGCTTCGGCGCCGGCTGTGAACCGAGGAGACGTGTCTTGTCAAAGGCCTATCGGGGACGTTTCCGGTCCGCAGCGATCGCCGGAGCGATGTTTTTGTGCGCTTTCGGGCCGGGCTCTGCGCTCCTTTTGCCGGGCTCCGCCCGGGCCGACGCGCCTGCCGTCGGGGACGTGCTCGCCACCTATTCCGACATCGGGGAAGCCGTCTACGGGGACAGCCTGACGGCCGCCCGGGCGCTGCGCGCCGCCATCGACACGCTGGTCAAGACCCCGAGCGCCTCCTCGCTCGCGGCGGCGCGCCAGGCGTGGATCGCGGCCCGCGTTCCCTACATGCAGTCGGAGGCGTTCCGGTTCGGCAACCCAATCGTGGATGCATGGGAAGGCGGCGTGAACTCCTGGCCGCTCGACGAGGGCCTGATCGACTATGTCGCCGAGGCGTACGGCAGCGACAATCCCGAGAACGAATACTATGCGGCCAACGTCATCGCCAATCCGACGCTGAAGATCGCCGGCCAGACGGTCGACGCGTCGCAGATCACCAAGTCCCTCATCCGCGACACGCTGCAGGAAGCGGGCGGCGTCGAGGCCAACGTGGCCTCGGGCTATCACGCCATCGAGTTCCTGCTCTGGGGCCAGGACCTCAACGGCACCGAGCCGGGCGCCGGAGACCGGCCGGCCACCGACTACGACGTCAAAGCCTGCACCGGCGGCCACTGCGACCGGCGTATCGCCTACCTCACCACCGTCACCGATCTCCTGGTCGAGGATCTCGACGGGATGACCAAGCAGTGGGGGAAGGACGGCGAGGCGCGCGGCTTCATCATGAAGGACGAAACGGTGGGGCTGACCGCGATTTTCACCGGCCTCGGCAGCCTCTCCTATGGCGAGCTCGCGGGCGAGCGCATGAAGCTCGGCCTCATGATCCACGACCCCGAGGAGGAGCACGACTGCTTCTCCGACAACACGCACAACTCGCACTACGGCGACGCGCTCGGCATGCGCAACGTCTATCTCGGAAGCTACACGCGCACGGACGGCAGCGTGGTGTCGGGACCGAGCGTGTCGGACCTGGTCAAGGCCAAGTCGCCGGAAACGGATGAGCACGTGCGCGCCGCGCTGGACCTCACCATGGGCAAGATGACGGCGCTCGTCGAGCGCGCCAACACGGTCGAGCACTACGACCAGATGATCGGTCTCGGCAACGCCGAGGGCAACGCCGCCGTGCAGGCCGCCATCGACGCGCTCGTCGCCCAGGCCAAGGAGATCGAGCGCGCCATCGCGGTCATGAACCTCAAGGGAATCAAGTTCGAAGGCTCGGACAGCCTCGATGCGCCGAGCAAGGTCGGCGGCGGACAGTAGGCACGCACCGCCACGGCGGGGCTACTTAACTAGAACCGTTGCGACAACCCCATGAAAACGTTGAGATCGTCAGCGGCGGCCGTCACGCCGACGTTGGCGCCGGCGTCCAACTGAAGATGGTCGGTGACGGCAAAAGTCAAGCCACCGTCGATGGTTACGATCGTCTCCGCGCCACTCTCGGCGCTTCTCTCGACGAATGCCTCCACGTATATGCCGATGCGCGGCGAGAGCTCGAAGCTCACCGTCGCGGAGTTGACGAAAGTCGGCTCGTAGCCCGTGCCCTCCTCGCTTCGCAGCACATCGATCTCCGTCATGAGGCCAAGTCCCATGCCGTTACCGAGATCGACAGCCAGCGGCACGATGACACCTCCTTCGACGTCGTCGTTGAGATCGGTCATGGTGTTCGCCGGCAGCTTGACGAATGGCATGACGGCGAGCGCCGTGGCGCCCGCGTCGTTGCCCAAAACGTTGTGCTTCAGGCGCACGACGACATCGCCAAAGCCGATGTCCGTTGCGGCCGCGCCGCCACCCGACGCGCGGACGTGACTGAACGCGCCGTAGATGATCTGCAAATCCGTATCGTGTGCGATGCCAATCTTGAGATTGAACGGCAGCACATCGACGGTGCGTGTCGTCTCGCCATGCCGGCTGTCATAAGTATAGGAGACGAGATCGGTCTCGATCTGAAAGCGGCCAGCATCGACGGTATGCGGACTCTCGGTCTTGTCGGGGCGGTCGGTCGACATCTCCCGAAGCTCGGCGTCCGGAGTCGGCCGCCGGAGCGAATACCCGGTCTTGTCCGCGGCCTCGGCTACGCTCGCCGACAGCAAAGCAATTCCGGCTGCCAGCCGGCGTGCACCTGCGAATTGCATCCTTGCCCCGTTGTTGCAAACGATTCCTAACTAGGAGATCGCACGAATGACGCGCGACCGCAATCTTTTTTGCAACTCATTCTCATTTGTATTACGGCCGGACGTGTTGCTCGGCGAAGCGGCCTGCGGGACGCCGCGCCGACCCTCGCATCGCGACGTCGCAAAGATGGATTTTACTGGCCCCGGGCAGCGAAATCGAGTTGGCTCCCGCATGTGCCGGGACCATCGCCTCGCGGTGATCGGCGATGCGGCGTTCCGCCTCGAGAGCTTCTGATGCCCCGGTATCCCGGACGGACATTCTGGACAATCGCGCTGGCGGCGCTGGTGCCGCTCGCGGCCGGCGGCGTGTCGCTGGTCGCCGTGCCGCCTGCCAACGTGGCGGCAGGCCTCGAGCCCGGAGAGGAGATGCCGGGCGGGTCTGCCACCTCGCGCGAGAGCGTCGCCAATCGCGACGCCTTCTCCAACTTCTCGCACGGCATCGGCTTCGAGGGCGAGGCGCGCTTCAAAGTCGGCAACGCGATCTTCCGCAAGCTCTGGGTGGCCGCGCCCTCGTCCACGCAAGCCTCCGACGGCCTCGGGCCGCTGTACAATGCGCGCGGATGCCAGAACTGCCATCTGAAGGACGGGCGCGGGCGCCCGCCCGTCGCCAACTGGCCCGATGAGATCGCCGTCTCGATGTTTCTCCGTCTCTCGATCCCGCCCGAGACCGACGAGCAGAAGCGTCTTCTCGCCGAGCGGCATGTCAACAGCATCCCGGATCCGACCTACGGCGACCAGCTGCAGAACATCGCCATCCAGGGCCTCGACAGTGAAGGGCAGATGCACATCGACTACAGCGACGTGCCGGTGACGCTCGCGGGCGGCGATGTGGTGAAGCTGCGCAAGCCCGCCTATTCGATCGTCGACCTCAAGTACGGCCCGCTGCACCCCAAGGTGATGCTGTCGCCGCGCATTGCCTCGCAGATGATCGGGCTCGGCCTCGTCGAGGCTATCCCCGAAGCGGACATCCGCGCCAACGCCGACCCGGACGATGCCGACAAGGACGGCATCTCGGGGCGGGCCAACGAGGCGTGGTCGCAGTCCCAGAACAGGGTGATGCTCGGCCGCTTCGGATGGAAAGCGGGCGAGCCGACCATCCGCGATCAGGCCGCGTCCGCCGCCGCAGGCGACATCGGACTTTCAAACCCGATCGTCGCCAAGCCGTCGGGCGATTGCACGGCGGCGGAAACGGCATGCCTTGCCGCCCCGAACGGCAACCCAACCGGGACGGACGGCTTCGAGCTTCCCAAGGAGCTACTCGATCTCGTGGTGTTCTACACGGAGAACCTCGCCGTGCCGGCCAGGCGGGAGGCGAGCAGCCCGGCGGTGCTCGCCGGCAAGGCGCTCTTCCTCAAGACGGGGTGCGCCGCGTGCCATAAGCCGTCCTTCACCACGGGCGTGGTCAAGGAGCAGCCGCACCTCTCGAAGCAGCTCATCTGGCCCTACGGCGATTTCCTTCTGCACGACATGGGCGACGGTCTCGCAGACGGCCGTCCGGAGGGTGTCGCGGACGGGCGCGAGTGGCGCACGCCGCCGCTGTGGGGCATCGGGCTGACGCACATCGTGAGCAACCACACGTTCCTCTTGCACGACGGGCGGGCGCGGGGCGTGGAGGAAGCCATCCTCTGGCACGGCGGCGAGGCACAGGCCGCACGCGATGCCTACGTAGCGCTCAGCAAGGAGGAGCGCGCCCAGCTCGTCGCCTTCGTCAACTCGCTTTGAAGACGGCCTGCGCTTTTCAGGCCGGCGCGAGATAATCGTGCAGGACGCGGCCGTAGGGCAGCGTGAGGTCGGCGATGAAGTGATGCGCGCCGACGATGCGGCGCACCGGGAGATCGGCGACCGGCGCGTTGACGTGCGGGATCAAGTGCAGGCGCCCGGGCCCGATCCATGAGCCCTTCACGGCGATGTCGGTGAGGTTGTAGGCGACGAGCTGGCAGATGCCCGGCTTGCCGTCGACGCCCGGGATCAGCTTCAGGTTGACCTGCGTCTTGGTGAGGATCGCCGTCGTGCGCTCGCCGTTGCCGGACATGCTCTCGTGCTTGTAGCCCATGGTGCCGATGGCGACGGGCTGGCCCGCGTACTCGAGGGTGCCGGTCAGCGTGTCCTTGACGACTTCGAGCTTGGGGTGCGCGTACTTCTTCGGAAAGCCCCAGATCTCGCGGCCGGCGGCGATCGGCGGATCGTCGTCGAGATACATTTGCGCGACGAAGTTCATGTCCTCGCCGCGGAGGCGGCAGGGGATCACCATGCCGGATTCCGTGTAGCTGCCGAAGCCCGAGGAGTCCGGCATCCTGATCCATTCGTAGTGCACGATCGGTCGCTCGACCGGCTCGAGCGGCTCGGGGAGCTGCTCCCGCACGATCTCCTCGTCGGTCTCGTAGGAGATCACCATGTACTCGCGATTGACGAAGCGATACGGACCCTTGGGATAGCTCGGGCCGGCAAGGGGCATCGACGGCAGATTGAGCACCTCGTCCACGCGCATGGCGATCTCCGCTGAAGCTGGCGAATGTTGGCAGGATTCTCGAGCTTGTTAGTGCGCGGTCCAGCCGCCATCGATCGGGATGTCGGCACCGGTGATGGAGGCGGCCGCGTCGCCGGCGAGGAAGACAACCAGCGCCGCGACCTGCTCGACGGTCACGAACTGCTTGGTCGGCTGCGCCTCGAGAAGGACGTCGTTGATGACCTCCTCGCGCGTCAGGTGGCGTGCTTCCATGGTGGCCGGGATCTGCTTCTCGACCAGCGGCGTCCAGACATAGCCCGGCGACACGCAGTTCACCGTCACCCCGAACGTCGCGAGCTCGAGGGCGACGGTCTTGGTCAGGCCGGCGATGCCGTGCTTCGCAGACACGTAAGCCGACTTGAAGGGTGAGGCGACGAGCGAATGGGCGGACGCCGTGCTGATGATGCGACCCCATTTGCGGCTCTTCATGCCAGGCACCGCGGTGCGGATGGCGTGGAAGGCCGAGGAGAGATCGATAGCTATGATCTGGTCCCACTTCTCGGGCGGGAAGTCTTCGATCGGCGAGACGAACTGGACGCCGGCATTGTTGACGAGGATGTCGACCGAGCCCAACGCCGCCTCGGCCTCGCGGACCATGGCGACGATCTGATCCGGCTTCGACATGTCGGCTGGGGAGTAGCGGCAGGTGACGCCGAATTCCGTCTCGATGCCACTGCGCTCGCGCTCGATCGCGTCGGCATCGCCGAAGCCGTTCAGCGTAATGTCGGCCCCCGTCGCAGCCAAAGCGCGAGCGATACCGAGACCGATGCCGCTGGTCGATCCAGTGATGATTGCTCTGCGCTTCTCGCCCATTTTTTCACTCTGATCGCTGCATTTCCGGACATTGCGTTGCCCCCTGCTTTCTGCAGATCGTCGGTGAAGCTGATGTGACGACCGTCGCACCGCTGTCACCGCCGCTGCCTATTTTTTTCCGTATCTAGGAACACTCCGGGAGGCGCTCGGATGGACGCAAAAGTGAACGGCTCGCTCGACGCGGGTCTCGGGGCCGACGCGCGGCCGGCGCAGCACAGGGACGGCCGCACCCCGGCGGCGGAAGGACCCGGCAAGGCACGCCCGGACACGTCGTCGTTCAAGGGCTGGCGTCCGGACCGGTGCGGCAGAATCGCCCTCATCTTCCAGGGCGGCGGCGCGCTCGGCGCGTACCAGGCAGGCGTCTACGAGGCGCTGCACGAGGAGGGCATCGAGCCGGACTGGGTCACGGGTGTTTCGATCGGCGCGATCAACGCTTCGATCATCGCCGGCAACTCGCGCGCGCGGCGCCTCGACCGGCTGCGCGAGTTCTGGAACCGGATCACGGACCGCAAAATCTGGCACTACACGCCCGATGGCGACATCTTCCGCCAGATGCGCAATGCCACGAGCTCGTTCATGACCATGACCATGGGGCAGCCGGGCTTCTTCGAGCCGCACCAGATAAGCCCCTGGTTCAGCCCGTCGGGCGCCAAGACGGCGACCAGCCATTATTGCTCGTCACCGCTCAAGGACACGCTGGAAGAGCTCGTGGATTTCTCGCTCATCAACGAGCGGGCGATCCGCTTCGCGGTGGGCGCCGTCAATGTGCTTTCGGGCAATTTCATCTACTTCGACAACTTCAACGAGGAGATCGTCCCCGAGCACGTCATGGCCTCGGGGGCGCTGCCGCCGGCGCTGCCGATGATCAAGATCGGCACGGACTACTACTGGGACGGCGGCGTCGTCTCCAACACGCCGCTGCGCCACCTGCTCGACAACGAGGACCCGCTCAACACGCTGGTGTTCCAGGTCGACCTCTTCAGCGCGCGGGGCATGCTGCCGCGCGACATGGAGGACGTGCTCGGGCGCCACAAGGACATCATGTATTCCTCGCGCACGCGGCACAACACGGACGTATTCCGGCGCATGACGCTGTGGAAGCGGCGCCTCTATGAAGCCCTGCTCAAGGTTCCCGAGGCGGCGCTCTCGGACGAGGAGCGTGGACTCCTGAAGCGGCTCGCCGACCTTCCCGACTTCACCATCCTGCAGCTCATCTACCAGCAGAAGGCCTACGAGGGCCACGCCAAGGACTACGAC
>JBFXEP010000079.1:0-9627 GCA_050179995.1 Hyphomicrobium sp. | reverse complement strand
GCCGCATCACCCTGCATCTCCCCTTCGACGGCAAGCTCGGGATGCATTTCCGCGAGGATCGCCGCCGCTTCGCGCATGCGCTCGGCCTCTGGCGCGTCCGAGCTGCCGAAGCTCGAATGCGAAAGCAAGGCCACCGACGGCACGAGCCCGAAGCGGCGAACCTCTATCGCCGCGAGCAGCGTCATCTCGACGATCTGCTCGACCGTCGGATGCCGGTTGACGTAGGTGTCGCAGATGAAGATCTGCCGGTCCGCGAGCATCAGCATGTTCAAGGCGGCGAGCGTGTGCACGCCCTCGCGCATGCCGATGGCTTGGCGAATGTAACGGAGATGCTCCTCGAACGTCCCCCTGAGGCCGCATAGCATGGCGTCGGCATAGCCGCGCCGCACGTACATGGCCGCGATCAGCGTCTGCCGGCTGCGCATCTCCTCGCGCGCCATGGCGACGGTGACGCCCTGGCGCTTCGTCAGCTCGTAGTATTCGTGCTCGATGTCCTGCCGCTGATGGTCCGACGCGCCGCGCAGGATCTCGAAATCCGAGCCGGGCTGCAGCCGTAGCCCCAGGCTCTGGATGCGATGCTTGATGACGTGGTCGCGCCCGACGAGCACCGGCACCGCGAGCTGCTCGTCGACGATGATCTGCGCTGCCCGCAAGGCGCGCTCGTCCTCGCCCTCGGCGAAGATGATGCGCTTCTTCTGCCGCTTGGCCGCATCGAGCACCGGCTTCATGCTGGGGCCCGAGTGGTACACGTTGCGCGCCACCGTCTCGCGGTAGGCCCTGAGGTCCGCGATCGGCAGCGTGGCGACGCCCGACGCCATGGCTGCCGCCGCAACCGCCGGCGCGACGCGCTCCATCAGGCGCGGATCGAACGGCTTCGGGATGAGGTATTCCGGACCGAAGCTTTGCTGCTCGGCGCCGTACGCGTTGGCCACCACGTCGGACGTTTCCGCCTGCGCAAGATCGGCGATGGCGCGCACCGCCGCGATCTTCATCTCCTCCGTGATGCGGCTCGCGCCGACGTCGAGCGCTCCGCGGAAGATGAAGGGGAAGCAGAGCACGTTGTTGACCTGGTTGGGGTAGTCGGAGCGCCCGGTGCAGATCAACGCGTCGGGCCGCGCCGCCTTGGCGAGCTCGGGGCGGATTTCGGGCTCGGGATTGGCGAGCGCCATCACGATCGGGTTGGGCGCCATGGCGGCGAGCATCTCGGGCTTGAGCACGCCGCCCGCCGAGAGCCCGAGGAAGATGTCGGCGCCCGCCAGCGTCTCGGCCAGCGTGCGGTGGGGTGTGTCCTGGGCGAACTGGGCCTTGTAGTCGTCCATGAGCTCCGTGCGGCCCTTGTAGACGACACCCTTGATGTCCGAGATGGTGACGTTCTCGCGCCGCAATCCGAGGCTGACGAGCAGATTGAGGCAGGCGAGCGCCGCCGCCCCCGCGCCGGAGGCGGCGAGGCGCGCGTCCTCGATTTTCTTGCCGACGAGCTTCAAGGCGTTGAGGATCGCCGCCGCGACGATGATCGCCGTGCCGTGCTGGTCGTCGTGGAACACCGGGATGTTCATGCGTTCGCGCAGCTTCTGCTCGACGATGAAGCACTCGGGCGCCTTGATGTCCTCGAGGTTGATGCCGCCGAAGGTCGGCTCGAGCGAGGCGATGATGTCGACCAGGCGGTCGGTGTCGTTCTCGGCGATCTCGATGTCGAACACGTCGATGCCGGCGAACTTCTTGAAGAGGCCGCCCTTGCCCTCCATCACCGGCTTGCTGGCGAGCGGCCCGATGTTGCCGAGGCCGAGCACGGCGGTTCCGTTCGTCACCACCGCCACCAGATTCGAGCGCGACGTGAGCTGCGCGGCCTCCCTGGGATCATCCGCGATGGCGAGGCACGCGAACGCCACGCCCGGCGAGTAGGCGAGCGACAGGTCGAGCTGGTTGGTCAGCGGCTTGGTGCTGGAGACGGAGATCTTGCCCGGCTTCGGATAGCGGTGGTAGTCGAGCGCGGCCTCGCGCAGCTTTTCATCCATCTCGTCCCCCGGAAGGCTGTGTGCTGTCGTTCATCGCGCGACTGCAGGCCCGCGCGTCTTGGGCAGTCTACGTCTTTTTATTTCTTTCGCGCAGGCGGCAGGTCGGTGCAGACGCCCTCGAACACCTCCGCCGCCATTCCGACGGATTCCGAAAGCGTCGGATGCGGGTGAACAGCCGGCCGGAGGTGTCGCGCGCGAGAAGCTCGTCCCACGCCGAGCCCCACACCACCTTGATGACGTTCCAGCCGACACCGCGGAAGCCGCGCTCGAGCTCCTGCATGATCTTGCCGTTGCCCCTGACGGGCCCGTCGAGGCGTTGCAGGTTGCAGTTGATGACGAAGATCAGGTTGTCGAGCTTCTCGCGGCCCGCAAGCGAGATCGCGCCGAGGCTCTCCGGCTCGTCCATCTCCCCGTCGCCGCAGAACACCCAGACCTTGCGCTTCTCCGTATCGGCGAGGCCGCGCGCATTGAGGTACTTGAGAAAGCGCGCCTGGTAGATGGCCATCAGCGACCCGAGCCCCATCGACACCGTCGGGTACTGCCAGATCGGCGTGATCGAAAATTCACGTCGTTCGCATTTCCCTCTCGCGTCGATGACCCGTTCCCGCAGTCGGGTCAAGGATCGCTTTTGCGTCGAGCGACAAAACTTGGCGACTGTTTTGCTGGCTGCATTGAAACTCAACGAGAGCGAAACAGTCGGGGCTTTTTCTGCTGCAGGCGCGTTGAGATTTGGCGCCGCAGCAACGCGTGCGCGGCCGCGACTGTTGCGTTGAGCGAAACAACTCAGAAAAGAAGCGAAATGATCGGCCGCAAAAATACGACCACCTCAACATTTCACTTTCGTCCGTTCGAGAGACGTGACCAACTTGCCTAAAAAGCCAAGTTGGGAGTGAAACGATGCATTCAACGCTGACGGCGAGCGATCACGCGCCGGACGTGCCGGCGAAGAAGCCGCCGTTCTATCGCCACCTCTACGTCCAGGTGCTGACCGCGATCGCCCTTGGCGTGCTGCTGGGCCACTACTACCCGGAGCTGGGCGAGAAGATGAAGCCCTTGGGCGACGGCTTCATCAAGCTGATCAAGATGGTCATCGCGCCCATCATCTTCTGCACCGTGGTGCACGGCATCGCCTCCATGCAGAACCTGAAAACGGTCGGAAGCGTGGGCATCAAGGCGCTCATCTACTTCGAGATTGTCACCACCCTCGCGCTGATCATCGGCCTCACCGTGTCGCATGTGCTGCGCCCCGGCCACGGCATGAACATCGACCCTACCAAGATCGACAGCTCTGCCGTGGGCGACTACGTCACAAAGGCGGAGCACCAGTCCACGCTCCAGTTCCTGATGGACATCATCCCGAACACGGTGGTCGGCGCCTTCGTCAACGGCAACATCCTTCAAGTGCTGTTCTTCGCCATCCTGTTCGCCTTCGCGCTCCAGGCCATGGGACAGCGCGGCAAGCTCGTGCTCGATGTCGTGGATCAGGTCTCTCACGTTTTCTTCGGCATCGTCGGCATCATCATGAAGGCCGCGCCCATCGGCGCCTTCGGCGCCATGGCCTTCACCATCGGCAAGTATGGGCTGGAGACGCTCGGCTCGCTGGCCTCCCTGATGCTTGCCTTCTACCTGACCTGCATCCTGTTCATCGTCTTCGTCCTCGGCACGATCGCCTGGCTCTCCGGCTTCAGCATCTTCAAGTTCATTCGCTACATCAAAGAGGAGCTGCTGATCGTCCTCGGCACGTCGTCGTCGGAAGCCGTGCTGCCGCGCATGATCACGCGCATGAAGAGGCTCGGCTGCAACGAGTCCGTGGTCGGCCTCGTCATCCCGACCGGCTATTCGTTCAATCTGGACGGCACCTGCATCTACCTGACGATGGCCGCGATGTTCCTCGCCCAGGCGACCAACGTCGAGCTTTCGCTGGCCCAGCAGCTCGGCATCCTCGGCGTGCTCCTCTTGACGTCGAAGGGCGCCGCGGGCGTCACGGGCTCCGGCTTCATCGTGCTGGCCGCGACCTTGGCGTCGACCAACGTCATCGACGTGCACGCCATGGCGCTCATCCTGGGCATCGATCGCTTCATGTCGGAAGCCCGCGCCCTGACCAACCTGATCGGCAACGGCGTCGCGACGGTGGTCATCGCCAAGAGCGAAGGCGCGCTCGACGTGGCGCGCATGCGCGCCGAGCTCGATTCCGGGGGAGCGGGGCCGCTCACTGCCCCCATGACAGCCGAGCCGACCTAGCGCCGGGCTTTTTTCCGCTTTGCAGGGGCGGTGCGACCGAGTATTCGAGAAAGAGAGCAGCGCTTTGCCCGCCGCGGGCGCGCGCAGAGCCGGCCGCCAGGCAGAAAAAGACAAGCTGCTGAAAGGGCTTGCCGCAAGCGGGTGTAGTTCAGAGGTAGAACGTCAGCTTCCCAAGCTGAATGTCGCGAGTTCGATTCTCGTCGCCCGCTCCAATCCACAACATAATCAGTAGCTTGCTCAAGCTGTTACGATGTTGCGAACAGCTGAGTGTCTGCGCGCTATTGCAAATCACGACTGCTGATTTTGCTGCTGATTTGCGGGCTAACGAACGCCGAAAAGTGCCAAATCCAGTGCCAATTCTTGTCCCCACCACGAGCTTGCACGAGTGATGATGCTGCGTATACTGAAAGCATATTAGCTAGTGCGCTCCAGTCCGTCCCTTCTCACTAGCGGGGGCGGGTTTGAGCGAAGAAGACATGATTAAATTGCCAGCTCACTTACTCAGTTTCGCATCGAAGATAGGCGGCGCTGCGTCGATCAGGTTCTCCGCCAGTGAGATTTCAAGCGACCAATACGCAGAGCTTCAGAGATACCTTGGTTCGTATGGCCACCTGCTTTTTGCAGAAGCCGACATCGCAGAAAAAGACATCCCAGAGGATATCCCCGACGACAATCAAAAGAAGCCAAGCCAACGCCTGAGAGCGGTACTCTTCGTATTCTGGAAACAGCAGGGCTCTATCGGCGACTTCAACGTTTGGTACCGGTCCCAAATGGAGAAGCTCATTGAGCACTACAAGGCGAAGCTTCAGCTATAAACAAAAGCCCCGCTTCTCAGCGAGGCTTTAGAGTTGTGGGCCGCGAACTCACCGTCCAGTGACAACGGATCATTCAATCCCACGGAGCCAGTGGCACGGCATGGTCGGCAGACGCCCCTTCACTGATACCACACGAGCCCAATATCAGATTCTCTCCTGAACGGAACCATCCATGAACAAAAAAACGTCCGAGGGCGTATCGCCTTCGGACGAATCAAACTAGCTTGCGGCTCGCAGCGAGACTGAAGCCGGATTGGAAACTGGACGAGTCTCAGCCTTGTACGTGCGCGTATGGAGCGGGGTTCACACCCGCAGACTGGGGTCGGGGAGGCTGCAACCTTCTCGGCCCTTCTCTTTGCAAACTAGGAAATCTCCTAGTTCACGCGCCGTGAACTGATGCCTGATTCGCGGTAGTCAACGCAAGGTTTACTTGCGCCTTCCGCAAGTCGCCTCATCCCGCCTCATCTTTCGTTACGTTGTATCATGTGAACGAGTGCCAAGCTGGTGCCAAAGGCTCGCTAACTCATTGACGAGATTGAAGACCACTAACTTTCCCAAGCTGAATGTCGCGAGTTCGATTCTCGTCGCCCGCTCCATCTCCGCTCCAAAGAAGTAGAACAGAAATTTCACCGCTCCGGCCCGGAGTTGCGAGCCTTCTCGAGCGCTGCCTCGGTTTCGCCTTTGTGTTTTGCGCCCGCGAGCAGCGCCCCGGCCCCGGCCATCGGCTCGTCCTGGTCCTCGCTGCGCCCAATAAGCCACCCCATGAAGTGCGTATACATTGTCATCGGCCGGTCACTCCTATTGCTCAAAAGAGGTACGCGAGGGCGGCGCTGAGGGCGTTCCGGGCAGTGGGTTGATCAGAGCTGAGGGGAGCGGGTGCATGTCGGCCTTTTCCGGGCTCGAGCCGTTCGATGCGAAAGGCCGCGTGCGAATGGTCGTCGAGACCCCGCGCGGCTCCGCGATCAAGTTCAAGTTCGAGGAGGAGACGGGCATCTTCACCGTCTCCCGCAGCCTGGCGGCGGGCATCGCCTATCCCTTCGACTGGGGCTTCGTGCCCGGCACGCAGAGTGAGGACGGCGACCCGGTCGACGCGCTCTGCCTGCACAGCAACCCGAGCTTCCCCGGCGCCGTCCTGCCCTGCCGCTGCCTCGCGCTGGTCTCGGTCAATCAGGCGAGCTCCAAGGGCCGCGTCGGCAATCCGCGCCTCATCCTTGCGCCCGCCTGGGACGGCGGCGACGTGCTCGAGATCGCGACGGCGCTGACCGATCGTGTGCGCGCGGAGCTCGAGAAGTTCTTCCTCAACGCCACGCTGTTCACCGATAAGGACGCCCGCATCGTCGGCTGGGAGGACGCCGCCGCCGCCGAGCGCTACGTCGAGACCTCGCGCGTCTAGCGCATGGCCATACGGCCTGAACCGTGCCGCAGTTCCCCTCCAGCCCAACGACTGACGTTCTGGAATGCTCCCCCTCCTAGCCTCCCCCACCAGGGGGGAGGAACGGCCGGGCCGCTCGTGAGCCAGGTCCGGTCGGGGGAGGGGTCGGGGCTGGCGTCCGGTTCAACCACAGGTCAACCATCGATCTTGGGACAGAGGCGTGAGCCTCAGCTAGGCGTTGCGCTTGAGGCCCGCAACTCACTTTTCCGGCTTGGGGCGGGACAAAGTGTGGCGCCCCCGCCGGGATCGTTCGGCACGCACCGGGTCATGCCGCCGGGGGCCGCGGAAACGCCACATCGGGGCAAGGAAAACAATGAAAAAGCATGGGATGGCGCTGGCAGGCGCAATGGCGGGGCTTGCGGGGGGCTGATCTCTGGCGCATGGCCCCGCAACGCGGCCCAAAGTGGCCGGGTTCCTCGGCCTGCGGGCTTATGCACACCGGTCGCAGGAAGCCGATGGAACTTCCGCGGGCCTGGCGCTTTCTGCCTGAACGGGACAGCGACAAGACAGGAGCAGGACCTCCGGCCGGCCTCGCGGGCGGCGCAGGATGCCGAAAGGATTCGAGAGCACCGCGGATTGTTTCACGAGGAACCGCGGTTTGGGTGAAGCCGGATTGAAATGCGATGGCGGGCACGAACCGGAAGGAGGTGCCGGCGCCGTCAGGAGACACGCAATGGAACGAGAGTTGGGAAATGGGCTGGTGAACGCCTTTGGCGCGCGGTTGAGGCGCACCTTCGAGGCGGACGCGAGCCTGCCCGACCCGGTGGCGCATGCCCTCGAGCGCTTGCGCCAGGCGGAGCGCAATGCGGCGGCTGGCGGACGCCCAGAGCCGGCGCAACAACCCCCGCCCTCGGATCAGAAGCATCACAACGGCGCGTTCTTCAGCCGCTTTCTGCCCGTCGGCGGAACTTAGACCATGATCGCTTCGGACTTTCCCTGCGCGCCGATTTACGCCGCGCCTGGTAGATGCGCGGCGATCGGAGCAGCTGGGTCCGAAGCGTGAAACATCGGTCTCATCGAAAAAGCGCGCGGATGCTCCGCCCGGCGCAGGTTCTCCTTAACCTACTTTCCGTGCACTTCGTATCCGGACATCGAGTTGTGATCAGATGCCGGAGCGGGAGATAGGGCATGACAACGCAACCGGAGAGGACGCATCATGACCAGAACGACATCCCTGCTTGCAGCACTAGCCCTCACGCTCGGAGCTGTTCCGGCGCTGGCCGAGCCCGACAAGGGAGATCCGGGCGCCCCGTCGGCGACTGAAGGCGCGAGCTCCGGCGACTACGGTTCACAAGAGACCGGCAACCCCTCGGAATCCGGCCCGAACGAGAACGTGCAGCCCGGCCCGCTGCAGGAAGGCCCCGCCGATCCGGCAGCCGGCGACACGCCCGCGGCCCGCATCCCGACCGACAAATAGGCCCCGACGGCGCATCGGGACCTCTGAAAGCCCTCGGCCTCTGCCGGGGGCTTTCTGTTGCAAGCGGCCGGCGATCTCCCCGCCGGGCCTTGCGCGGGGCCAAGTTTTGTAACATAGGAAGTGTAACCTTGTTACATCGAAAGTCCCAATGCATCCCGCGTCGCGTACTGAGCCTCTGACGCACGAAGCGGACCCGCGTCATGCCGCTGCGTAAGCTATTGTCCCGGCTTGAGGCGTTCGGCCCGAGGAAGTCCGAGACGCTGAGCGCCACCATCATGCGCAACATCTCGGTCGTGCTCGTGCTGAGTCTCGTCTTGAGCGGCATGCTCACCTACTGGCAGGCCGCCACCAAGGTCGAGACCGAGATCGGCGCCGCCATGTCCATCGCCGAGAAGACCGTGCGCAAGGTGGTGCAGGAGATCGCCCACGACGACGACCCGCGCCTGCAGCTCGTGCGCCTCGTGCGCGTCTTCGACGGCAACCGGCACGTCAAGGCGACGTTCGTCGAGCCGGAGCCGATCGGCGCGCGCATCTCGAGCTTCGTCGCTCCCGCCGAGGAGCTTCCCGAGTGGTTCTACAATCTGATGGCGCGCCCCCCTGAGGTCATCCGCATTCCTCTCCCGGCCGAGCTCGCGTCCTACGGCATGATCGAGCTCGAGGCCGAGCAGCGCGGCGAGGTGGGCGAGGTGTGGGACGATTTCGTGCTGAAGCTCGCGCTTCTGTTCGGCTTCTGCGCCGTCGTCTCGATCCTGATCTACATCACGGTCCGCCGCGCGCTCGAGCCGCTGCCGGTCCTGTCCGCGGCCTTCGAGCGCCTGGGCGGCGGCGACTATGCCGCCCGTGTCGGCGAGAGCGGCCCGACGGAGCTCGCCAAGCTCTGCTCCGGCTTCAACGAGATGGCGGGCCGTCTGGGCGAGATGGAAGAGCGTAACCAGCAGCTCAACGAGCAGCTCGCGACCGTCCAGGAGGAGGAGCGGGCGGACCTCGCCCGCGACCTCCACGACGAGGTGAGCCCGTTTCTCTTCGCCGTCGATGTCGATGCCTCCTCGATCCGGCAGATGGCCGAGGCGCCGGAGCAACCCGCCATCGCCGGCCGCGCCGACGCCATCCGCGAAGCCGTCGCCCACATGAAGAAGCACGTGAAGTCGATCCTTGGCCGCCTGCGCCCCGCCGTCCACCTCGAGCTTGGCCTCGCCAACGCCATCGAAACGCTGGTGGCGTCCTGGCAGCTGCGTAACCCCGATGTGACCTTCAACGTCGACGTGACCGACAGGAGCTGCGGCCAGAAGCTCGACGGCGTCATCCATGGCATCGTCCGCGAAGGCTTGAGCAACGCCTTCAAGCATGGCGCCCCGACTGCGATCGACGTGCGCGTGACGCGCGACGCCGACGATGACGTCCGCGTCGTTGTGCGCGACGACGGTGGCGGCCTCAAATCGGGGGCCACGACGAGCGGCTTCGGGTTGATCGCCATGCGTGAGCGCGTCGCCGCGCTGGGCGGCTCTGTCACCGTCGAGAACCGGGAGGATCGGCCCGGCGTGATGGTGGACGCCCGCCTGCCGATACGCGAGAGTTATGCGGCGTTCGACGTTTCCGCCGATGCTGGGGGGAGCACATGAAGGTTCTTGTCGTCGACGATCATGCCGTCGTCCGCCAGGGGGTGCACCGCCTCCTGTCGGCCATGCCGGAAACCTCCGTGCTGGAGGC
>JBFXEP010000078.1:0-9668 GCA_050179995.1 Hyphomicrobium sp. | reverse complement strand
TGCGCTCTGCGGACTGCTCGCCTGGTCCGGCCCCGAGGCGCATGCGGCGGAGGTCATGATCGGCGCCGAGCTCGGCCATTCGGTCATCGCCCGTAAGGGCGGCGACTAGGTCTATCTCAGGCTGTCGCTCAAGACGCTCGCTGGCGCGAAGCGCAGCGACCGCGCGCCGATCAACGTGGCGGTGGTCATCGACCGATCGGGCTCCATGAGCGGCGAGCGGCTGGCCGCGGCGAAGAAGGGCGCGCATGCGGCGCTCGACCGGCTCGGCTCGGACGACATCGTGTCGCTCGTCTCGTACAACCACGAGGTCGACGTGCCTTATCCAGCCGCCAAGGTCGGCTCAGCGCGTGACAGGATAGAAGGCGCGATCGACGACCTTTACGCCGCAGGGACGACGGCGCTTTACGCGGGGGTCAAGGAGGGCGGGGAGCAGGTCAAGGCGTTCCGCTCCGACATGCAGGTCAACCGCGTGGTGCTGCTCTCGGACGGGCTCGCCAACGTCGGGCCGAGCTCGCCCTCCGATCTCGCGGAGCTCGGGCGCGGCCTCGCCGCGAAGGGCATCTCGGTCTCCACCATCGGCCTCGGGCTCGAGTACAACGAGGACCTGATGCAGCGGCTGGCGGCCTCGAGCGACGGCAACCACGTGTTCGTCGAGCGTCCGAGCGACCTCGCCGAGATCTTCGACCGCGAGTTCGGCGACGCGCTTTCGATCGCGGCACAGGACATCATCATCCAGATCGAATGCAAGGCGGGGTTCACGGCGAAGCGCGTGCTCGGGCGCGAGGCGGAGATCTCGGGTGGGCGCGTGAAGCTCACGCTCAATCAGCTTCCGGCCGACACGGAGCGCTACGTGGTGGTCGAGCTCGAGGTTCCGGCCGGCGGGCTCTCGGGCTCCGAGGGTGAGGTGGCGAGCATCGACGTCGGGTACCTGGACCTCGACAGCGGGTCGCGCGCCGAGGGCAAGGCCGGCGTCTCGGCACGCTTCAGCGACGACGCGAAGGAAGCCGAGGGAAGCGTCAACAAGGGCGTGATGAGCCAGGTCACCGAGCAGATCGCCACCGAGAACAGCGAAAAGGCCGTGGAACTGCGTGACAAGGGCGATATCACGGGCGCACGCCGCGTGCTCGAGGACAATGCCGCCTATCTCAACCGGCAGAAGGGCTCGCTCGGCATGGGGTACGCGGCGGCGCCGCCCGCCTCGATCTCGACCCTCGACAAGCTCGAGGAGAAAAGCCGCGAGGCGGCGGAGAACCTCGAGGGCGAGAGCTGGGACCGGACGCGCAAGACGATGCGCCGCGACCAGCACAAGTCGAAGGTGCAGCAGGCGTACTAGGGTGGCCTCAAGCGGCGGACGGCAATCAAGCGGAGCGGCGAGAGCCGCTCCGCTTTTCCGTGCATGCTCAACGGGTCTGAGCGATCGTGCGCAGAAGACGAACGGCGATTGGAGGCACGCGATCGCCCTTGTCGTAGGCCGGGTCGTAGGCGCTGAGCGTGACTGCGCGGACAGGGAAGTTTTCCAGGAGCGCGGCGAGGAGGCCATTCAGCTCATCGCCATCGAGGCCGCCAGGCGCGCCGAAGACGTTGACCTCGGCGACGGCCTTGTCGAGGACGTCGAGGTCGATGTGGACGTGGACGCCCGTCGTCGCTGGTGACAGGTTGCCGACGGCATCGATCAGCTTCGCGGGCGTACGCAGGTCATCACAGGTGAGTTGGCAAATATCCGAGGCTTCGAGGCGCGCAACTTCCGACGGGTCGTCGAACGACCGCGCACCGGCAAGGACGACCGCCGATTCCGGAATGGGCGGGGCTTCCAGTGTGGTCGCCCGCAGCGCCTGCCAGGCGCTCCCCGTGAGCACGGAGAGCCCCATGCTATCGAAGTAGCCCGAGACCGTCGTTGCGGGCTCGCAGAAATCCGGATGCGCGTCGAACCACACGACACCTGGCGCCAGCTCGTTCAGACCGGCGACTGCGCCTACCGTCGAAAAGCAGCTTCCGGCGAGCACGACCGGAAACGTGCCGGCATCGCGTGCGCGGCGGACCGCTCCGGCGACGAGCCGCATGATCTCGAATGCCGCATCGGCTTCTCCTGAACCCGAAGCGTTGAATGAGTCGCTGAGCACGATGGTGTGTGCGTGAATGGTGGCGCCATTGGAGGCCAGTGCGGACGCCGCGCCGCGGGCGAGCAGGTGCTCAGGGCCGCAGCCGACACCGTGCCGGGGGCGGCCGAGCTCGTAGGGAACGACGATGACCGAAAAGGCCTGCGTGTCCATAACTGGATTTTAGCAGGCGCTCGCTCGGTGCGCCGGTCAATCTTGGACAGGAGTTCGGATTGCTGCATCTGTCGGCAGCAAACAAAAACGGCGGCGATGTGCACCGCCGTCTGCTGGGAACGAGATCCCGGATCGACGTTTCACGTCGTCCGGGATGACGGCTTCGCTGTCACTTCGGGGCCAGAACCATCACCATCTGGCGGCCCTCGAAGCGGGGCTCGCTTTCCACCTTGGCGATCGGCTCGACGTCGTTCTTGACGCGCACCAGCACGGCCATGCCGAGCTGCTGGTGGGCCATCTCGCGACCGCGGAAGCGCAGCGTGACCTTGACCTTGTCGCCTTCCTCGAAGAAGCGCCTGATGGCGCGCATCTTGACGTCGTAATCGTGATCATCGATGCCGGGACGCATCTTGATCTCCTTGATCTCGACGATCTTCTGATGCTTGCGCGCTTCGGCGGCCTTCTTCTGCTCCTGGTATTTGTATTTGCCGAAATCGAGAATCTTGCAGACGGGGGGTTCGGCATCGGGCGATACCTCGACCAGGTCGAGGCCTGCTCCCTCAGCACGGGCGAGCGCATCGACCTTGCTCACCACACCGACGTTCTGTCCGGTCTCATCGATCAGCCGCACTTCGCGCGCCCGGATCGCGTCGTTGATCCTCGGGCCGGTCGGCTCGCGCTCGGCGGCGCCACGCATTGGTTTGCGGATGTTCCATCTCCTTCAGTGGTTTCGTTTTGAGTGTCATAGCTAAGGCAGCCGGGGCCAGAACACAACGCCTCCGCCCCCTCGCTTCGCAGCGAAAAGCGCAATCGACCGTGGACTGCCGACCAGCGGGCCGGAGCATTGAGACAAACCTTGCCCGAGTCAAGCCGGTCGGAGGTCCTACAACACACGACGATGGGGCGAGATGCGTTTCAGCGATAGGCCGCAGCGAGGCGCGTGCCGAGAAGCTCGTCGTAGACGGCGAGCGTGTCTCTCCGCATGGAATCGAGGCTGAACTGCCCCACGGCGCGGGCGCGGGCGCGGCGGCCGAGCGTGGCATGAGCCTCCGGCGAGAACGCGAGCGCTTTGGCCATGGCGTCGGCCAGCCGGCGCGCGTCGCCCGGCGGCACCAGCCAGCCGGTGGCCTCGCCCGGCGGCACGGCTGGGGGGGCGGCCACGGTCTCGGGCGGCGCGCCGATGTCGGTCGCGATCACCGGGCAGCCCATGGCCTGGGCCTCGGTCGCGACCCGGCCGAAGGCCTCGGGCTCGATGGAGGCGACGACGGCAAGGTCAGCCACGGCGAGCGCGGCCGGGATGTCGTCGACGTGGCCGGGAAGGATCACCTTGGCGCCGAGGCCGGCCTCCTCGATCTCCTGCTCGAGGCGCTGGCGGTAGCTGTCGCGGCCCTGGGCGTCGCCGGCGAGGACGACGAGGGCGTTGCCGAGGCGGCCTTCCTCCTCGAGCAGGCGGGTGGCGGCGATGACGGTGCTCTGGCCCTTCCAGTTGGTGAGGCGTGCGGGTTGCAGGATGATGCGCGTCGCAGGGCCAGCCTTCCAGCTGGTGCGCAAGGTCCGCTTGCGCTCGTCCGAGATGGTTGCTGGATCGAACCTCGCGCCGTCGACGCCGCGATAGATGACGCGGATGCGGTCGGAGGGCGTGCCGTATCGCTCCTCGATCAGCCGCTTGGTGTAGCGCGAGTTGGCGATGACGACGTCGCCCTTGGCCATGACGGCATTGTAGGCGCGCTTTAGGCTCGTTCGCTCGTTGTAAGCGCCGTGGTAGGTGGTGACGAAGGGCTTCCCCGCGCGGCGGGCGGCGATCAGGGCGCTCCAGGCCGGCGCGCGGCTCCGCGCGTGCACGAGATCGACGCCCTCGTCGGCGATCATGCGGCGGATGGCGTGCGCGTTCCAGAGCAGGCGAACCGGGTTCTTGGTGGCGGCGGCGAAGGGCACGAACTCGCCGCCCGCGGCGGTGATGCGCGGCGCCAGGCGGCCGCCCTCGGACAGCACGATGGCGCGTCCGCCCGCGCGCACGATGGCGCCGGCGATCTCCACCGTCGAGAGCTCCGCTCCGCCGGTGTCGAGCTCGGGGATGATCTGCAGTATGGTCGGGCGCTTTTCGGCCAAATCGGGCTCCGCGGAAAAGGACAGGGCTTCATAGGATGGGCGCGCAAGAACCGCAATTCATCACTGTCGGGAGCGGATCGCGGGCGCGGCGCATCGCCACTCTCGTCCAGCCTGCGGCCGATCCCGGCGGTGCCGGGCTCCTGTGGCTGATCGGCCTCAAGTCCGACATGCGCTCGACCAAGGCCGAGGCGCTGGCGGGCTGGACGTCAGCGCGTGGGCTCGGCTTCACGCGCTTCGACTACTCGGGGCATGGAAGCTCGGGCGGCGCGTTCGAGGAGGCGACGATCAGCGATTGGCTCGAGGAGAGCCAGGCGGTGTTCGAGCAGCTCACCCGGGGGCCGCAGATCCTGGTCGGATCGAGCACGGGTGCGCACGTGGCGCTCCTGTTGTTGCGGCGGCTGATGGAGGTCGCGCCGGAGGAAGCGCGGCGCGTGCGCGGGCTCGTGCTCGTGGCGCCGGCGTGGGACCTCGCCGAGCTGATGTGGGGTCAGCTTCCGGAGGAGGCGCGGCGCGACATCGCCGAGATAGGCCAGTGGGTGCGGCCGTCGGCGTACGATCCCGCGGGCTATGTGATCACGCGGCGCTTCATCGAGGACGGGCGGCGGCATGCCTTCCGGGGCGCCGGGTTCGATCCGGGGCGGCCGGTGCTGGTGCTGCAGGGCGTGCTCGACCGCGATGTTCCGGTCGCGCATGCGCGCGCGCTGGCGGATGTGCTGGCGGGCGACTGGGTGCGCATCACGGAGGTGCCCGACGGCGAGCACCGCCTATCGCGGCCCGAGGATCTCGAGAAGCTCCATGCGCTGATCGGGGAGCTACTGTGAGCAGCGAAGCGCAACGCCGAATGCGAGTCCCTCATCCGCCCCGCCTCGCCGAAGGCGAGCCTCCGGCTCGACGGGGCACCTTCTCCCGTCCCGGGAGAAGGAAGTGTCACTTTCCTCTCCCGGGACGGGAGGTGAGCAGGTGAGGGACTTTTCAGGTGCTTTTCGAAGACGAGCGCGGGAGGTTGGCCGCGACGAAGAGGTTCAGGCCTTCGAGGCGGCGGGCGGCGATCCAGTTGAAGAGGGACGCCGCAACGAGCGCCGTGGAGGTGGCGATGGCGGCGCCGGTGGCGCCCCACATGGGGATCAAGAGCAGGTTGAGGCCGACGCTCAGCACCGCCGCGACGCCGATCGATACCGCGCACGCGTGCTGGTGGCCGAGCATGTTGAGGATGGTGTCGGACGGACCCGTGGCGGCCTTGGCGAGGATGCCCACGGCGAGGATGAACATCAGCGGATAGGCGTCCGTGAACTTTTCGCCGAAGCCGGCCAGGATGGGGTAGCCGATGGCGAGAATGGTGAGCGTGACGGCGGCGGAGGGAATGAAGGTCCAGCGCACGGCCTTGCTCGTCAGCTCCGCAACCGCCGCGGCGTCGCCCAGGCCGTGGGCGGCGGCGATGCGGCCCGCGTAGGCCGTGCCCACCGCGTAGTGGATGAAGAGCGCGAGCCCCGCCGTCTTGGCGGCGGCGTAGTAGATGCCGGTCTCCTCGGACGGGCGGAAGGCGGCGAGCAGAAGCACGTCGGCATTCTGCACGGCGAGATCGCAGACGCTGCCGGCGAGAATCGGCAGAGCAATGCGGAACCATTGCGAGAAGTGGTAGGCGGGCTCAGCTTGGGGGATGGCGGCGCGAATGCGCCGCTCGATGACGACCGTCTGCAGCGCGGTGGCGAAGAGGAGCGTCACCAGGACGAGCGACATTCCGGTCACTGCGTCGGCAGGCCAGCCGACGAGGATGACGATCGGGACCAGGACGAGCAGGGCGAGCGGGCGCAGCACATAGTGCGGGGCGATGGCCTCGACGGTCCACCCCTGGCCCCGGCCGAGGCCGTCCTGGACGTCGGCAAACGCCCACAGCGGGAGGCAGAGGAGCGCGAGCAGCATCGGCAGCGCCATGCTGGTCGCGGACAGCTCGCCCCTCGCCCACAGGATGGTGATGCCGAGGGTGGCGATAGCTGTCGCGGAGAGGACGCCGACCCTACGTGCGCCGTAGAGGAGACCGCGGAACGACGCGTAGTCGCCCTTGGCGGCATACTGCGGCGCGAGCCGCATCATGGTGACGTTGAAGCCGAGCCCGCACAGGCCGCCGACCACGAGGACGCAGGTCCAAGCGGCGACGAAGACGCCGTACTCCGAGGCGCCCATCCAGCGCGCGAAGACGATCTGGGTCATGAAAAGCAGTGCGGCGCTTGCGGCGCGGATGATGAAGATGCCGGCCGCCTGCCAGCTTTCCGCATGTGTGGTCCGGCTTTGGCGGAGGCTGTCGAGAGCCATGCGCAGGACGCTTGTCGAGGTCGCGCTGGCGCTAGTCATGACTGCGCCTCCCCGTGGCGGATTCGATCGTGCCGGCATCGACGAGGCCCCAGATCAACCCCATGAAGACGAAGAAGTGGCGCCAGTGGTCGGTGTCGATGACGAAGCCCTCGAAGGCAAGACCGGCGAGGGCGGCGGTGGCGACGATGAGCGGGCCTTGCAGCGCGGTGCGGCGGCGGATCGCGTAGAGACCGGCGGCGAGGGTGGCGAACACCGAGATCGCGTACAGCATGCCGCCGATCCAGCCCGCGTTCATGAACTGGCTGAGGTAGACGTTGTGCGCCTCCTCCGGGTGGTAGGTGTCGCGGAAGGTGTGCGTGCCAATGCCGAGGGGGTGGTCGAGAATCAGGCCGATGGCCTTGGCCTGGCCGCCGAAGCGGCCTTCGGGGCCTTCGTCGTAGGACTGGTCGAGGCTCGCGCGCTGCTCGAACAGGCCCTCGACGGCTTCGAGCTCGAGGGCGCTGGCGATGATGGCGACAAGCGCGAGGCTGCCAAGCACGGAGACGACCACGAAGCGGCGGACGTCCGCAGTACGCCGCGTGGTGACCAGGGACAGCCAGACCACGAGCAGGACGGAGACCACGGCCGAGGCCCAGGCGCCGCGCGAGAACGAGAGGAACAGCGCGAGGACGAGCGGCAAGCCGACGGCGCCGGCGACGAGGACGTGGCGCCACGGCTGGCGCAGCGCGACCCACACGACGAAAGCGATGGCGGGCGCGAGGGCGGCGCCGAGCACGTTCGGGTCCTTGAAGGTGCCGCGCGCGCGGCCGTAGTTGGTGAAGAGCTCGGTCAAGGCGGGGACGATCTGGAAGTAGCCGATCAGGGCCGCTCCCGCGGCCATGAGGCATCCGAAAAGGTAGAAGTTCATGACGAGCCGGAAGCGCGGCTCGGGGTCGGCGGTGACGTAGACCGCGAGCACGAAGGCGCCGAGCGCAAGGAAGAGCGTTACCACCTGGTGCGTGACGGCGGTGTCGAAGGTGGTCGAGACCGAGCAGGCGGCGAGGCCAAGCGCGACGAAGACGAGCCACAGGCCGAGATTGACGAGCGACATGCGGCCGAAGCGAACGACGCCGAGCAGCGGCAGGCCGGCGATGACGGCGGCCATCAGCACGTCGGCGACGGCCGGCTCGGAGAATACGATCGAGCTCGCGGCCATGGCCGCAGCCACGGCAACGGCGGCGAGTGTGCTCGCGGGCACGGTCCAGCGTGCGCCCATTTCGTGGTGCGCATCGAAGGTCGCGGTCGAGGCGAGCTTGCCGGTCATCGTCTAGTACGCATTCTTGCCGGTGAGCAGGACGAACGGCGTCACGGCGATGATGTAGAGGTCGAACGGTAGCGACCAGTTGTCGATGTAGTAGAGATCGGCCTCGACGCGGCGCTGGATCTTCTCGTGCGTGTCGGTCTCGCCGCGCCAACCGCAAATCTGCGCCCAGCCGGTGACGCCGGGCTTCATGCGATGGCGGGCGAAGTACTCGCCGACGACGGTCTGGTAGAGGTCGGAAGAGGCCTTGGCCTCGGTCGCGTGCGGGCGCGGGCCGACGAGCGACATCTCGCCTTTGACGACATTCAAGAGCTGCGGCAGCTCGTCGAGGCTCGTCTTGCGGATGAAGCGGCCGACGGGCGTCACGCGCGGGTCGTCCCTGGTGACGAGGTTCGCGGCCGCGGCGTCGGCCTGGTCGGCGTACATGGAGCGGAACTTCAGGACCTCGATCAACTCGTTGTTGAAGCCATAGCGGCGCTGCTTGAAGAGGATCGGGCCCTTGCTGTCGAGGCGGATGGCCGCCGCGACAAGCGCCATCACGGGCGCGGCGATGAGGAGGAGCAGCGCGCCGATGACGCGGTCCTCGATGTTCTTGATGACGCGGTCCCAGTCGGTCAGCGGGCGGTCCATCAGAGCCAGCATGGGCACGCGGCCGATGTAGGCGTAGGCGCTCGAGCTCAAGCGCAGCTTGGCGCCGAGGGCCGAGATGCGAATGTCGACGGGCAGCGTGAACAGCACCTTCAGGATCTGCATCAGGCGCTGCTCGGCGGCGAGCGGCACGGTGACGATGACGAGATCGACGGCTGCGTTGCGGCAGAAGGCCGGGAGTTGATCGAATGTACCAAGCTTGGGGAAGCCCGCAATGCTGTCGGCCGAGCGCTCGTCCGCGCGATCGTCGAAAATGCCGAGGACGGCAAGCTCCTTCAGGTTGTCGCCCTCGAGCGCGGCGATGAGGTGCTCGGCGTCAGGTCCGCCGCCGACGATGACCGTGCGGCGTACGAGGCGGCCGGCGGCGGTGAGGCGGCCGAGCACGCGCGCCAACACGACGCGCGCGAGCGACATGAGAGCGAAGGCCGTTGCAAGCCAGATGGTGCCGGTCAGCGGCGAGACGGTCGGCAGGCCCAAGAGATGGCTTGCGCCGATCGCGACGCAGAACACGATGAGGAGGCTCTTGGCGATCTTGCCCGTCTGCTCGATTGGATTGCCCAGGGCGCGGATCGTATAGGACCAGTTGCGGCGCAGCTCGAGCGTGGCGGCAAGGGCGATGAGCAGCACCCACGCGGTAACGGTATGGGGCGCCTCGTTCTCTCCGGCAAAGCCGAACGCGAGGAGGCCGGTTGCGATCAGGATGGCGGCGTCCGCGGTTGAGGTCGCGAACAGGATCTTGGGGCGCGAGACGTTGTGCAGCTTGTCGCTGAAGGCGCTGTCGATGGCGTGGATCAGCGCGGCGGAGATGCGCGCCAGAAATGTGCGGAGATCGCGGCCAAGGGCCGACGCGTCGTGCGTGCGATCATGCGAAACGAGGGCCATCGCCGAGCTGCCGTTGGTTGAGGAACTAGGCTGTGAACTCATTATTGGATGGGCATTGACGCGAGGATTTTCGTGCTGCCGGCAGGAGCCGGACCGCAGCAAACCTCCATGGTTTGCAAGGTCAGGCGACGAACCGGCGGTGCGAAAAG
>JBFXEP010000077.1:0-9697 GCA_050179995.1 Hyphomicrobium sp. | reverse complement strand
ACGCTGCCGCGCTACGGCCTTCTCGATCACACCGTCTTCGATGGCGAGCTGAGGCGGCTCTATGGATCGACCGAGATCGAGGATTTGTGGCTGCCGTTCTTCGCCGTCTCGACCAACCTGTCGCGCTTCTGCGTCAACTGCCATCGCTCGGGCCCCCTGTGGCGCGCCATCCGCGCCTCGTCCTCGATCCCCGTCCTGCTGCCGCCTGTCTACACCGAGGACGGCGACATGCTGGTCGACGGCTGCCTGCTCGACAACGTGCCGGTGAAGACCATGCACGAGCTCAAGGCCGGCCCCAACGTCGTGGTCGGCCTCAAGGCGCCGGCCCTCGACCGCTTCGAGGTCGACTACGAGGCCCTGCCGTCACGGGTGGCGCTCCTGCGCCTCGTGCTCAATCCGCTGCGCCGAGACCGCTTGCCCGAGGCGCCGGGCCTGGTCACGGTCCTCATGCGCGCCCTGATGGCCAACCGCCGCGACTATCTGCGCGATCTCTCCGGCGACGATCTCGCGCTCGTGCCGCCCATCCCGGAAGGCACGGGTTTTCTCGACTGGCACCGCCATCGCGCGCTGTTCGACGCGGCCTATGCCTGGACCCGGCGCGAGCTCGCCGAGCGCAGGCATGCCGACCTGCCGCCCTGGCTCGCGGACGTGCTCTCGGACGCTAAAGCACTTCCAACTTAGGTCGAAGCAGCGCAAAGAGCCCCCTCACCCTGACCCTCTCCCCGAGGGGAGAAGGAATCCGGGTGAGGGGGCACTGCACTGCTTGAGCTTACGTCGTGGCAACACCGGCCTAGAGTGCTTCCGGAAAAGTGGGAACCGGTCATGGCGAAGCCATGCGAGCAACCAAGTCCGATAAGAAGCACGACAAGACGAGGACCTAGAGGCGTTCCGCGATTCCATGAAAAGCGGAAAGCCTCTAGTACGCGTTCTCCGACTTGAGGAGCGCGAACGGCGTCGCGGCGAGAATGTAGATGTCGAAGAACACCGACCAGTTCTCGATGTAGTAGAGGTCGTGCTCGACACGCTTTTCTATTTTCTCCCGCGTGTCCGTCTCGCCGCGCCATCCCGAGATCTGCGCCCAGCCCGTGATGCCGGGCTTCACCTTGTGGCGCGCGAAGTAGCGCGCGACGACCTCGTTGTAGAGCTGGTCCTCGGCCTTGGCCGCGAGCGCGTGCGGACGCGGGCCGACGAGCGACAGCTCGCCCGTTAGAACGTTGAAGAGCTGCGGCAGCTCGTCGAGGCTCGTCCTGCGGATGAAGCGGCCGACGCGCGTCACGCGCGGATCGCTCCGCGTGACGAGCCGGTCCGCGTTGGCGTCCGACAGCGCCGTGTGCATTGAGCGGAACTTTAGCACCTCGATCAGCTCGTTGTTGAACCCGTAGCGCTTCTGGCGGAACAGCACCGGCCCCCGCGAGTCGAGCTTGATGGCGAGCGCCACCAGCGCCATCACCGGCGCCAGCAGCACGAGTGCCGAGAGCCCGATCGTCTTGTCGAAAACCCACTTCGCCACATGCCCCCAGTCGGCGATAGGCCGGTCATGGAGGTCGATCATCGCCACCTCCCCGACGTGCGAGTAGAGGCGTCGTGCGAGCCGGATCGACGTCGCCTGCGCCGGCAGCCTGACGTCTGCCGGCAGCTCCGAAATGCGGCTGGCCACATCGATCAGGCGCTGCTCGCCCGCGAGCGGCAGCGCGACGATGACGAGGTCGACGCGCAGGACGCGCGAGACGTTGAGCATCTCATCGAGGGTGCCGAGCCGGGGATAGCGTCCCGCCGCATCGGTCGCACGCGCGTCGGCGCGATCGTCGAACACGCCGACGATGCGGATCTGCGCGCTCGTATCCGCTTCGAGCTTGCGCACGAGATCGTCGGCGATGGGTCCGGTTCCGTACACGACGGCCCGGCGCAGCAGGCGCCCGGAGCGCGTGAGGCGCTGCACGAGGATGCCGACACCCGCCCGCCAGCCGATCAGAAGAACACCACCGACAACGAACCACAGCGCGAGCCACGCGCGCGAGAGCTCGTGCCCGGCCTTGAGGAAGAACGCCGCCGCGATCACCAGCGCGAAGCCGGTTCCCCAGCCGAGCATCAGGCGCGGCAGGTTGCGGTGCACGCTGCCGAGGGCTTGCGGCCGGTAGAGACCGAGCAGATCGAGCGCCGCGATCACGCCCAGGCTCGCCAGCAGGAACGTCGCGTCGTAGAGCTCGTCGCCCGCGACCGCCGTGTCGCCATGGTAGAGCATGGCGATCGCGAGGCCGCTCGCGAGCGTGAGCAGGAACTCGGCGAGACGCACCATGCCGGCCAGGATGACCGGGGACAGCACCCCACCGGGCTCACCCGCGAGCACTCGAAGGGCTGTGGCACGCGAGGATCCCGCTGAGAGACCCAAAATGGGAGAGGATGAGACAGACGGCAGCACGGATTCGGCCCAAAGTGTGACAGCGGCCGGCCCCAGTGCCGGCTCACGGACCGAAAGCTGCAGAGGACGTGCCACCGTCCACGAATACAGATCGTTGGCATAAGGATGGAATACGCATCGTCAGCGCGCGATCACGGAGCGGTAGAAAGCGACCACGCCGTCGGTCATGGCCGCCACCGTGAACTTCGCTTGCACCGCCTCGCGCAGCTCGACCGCCCGCGCATACGCGCCATCCGGATCATCGAGCACGCGGTCCATGACCTCAGCGAGCGCATCCGCCGATCCCGGCGCGATGAGCGCGGTCTGCGTACCGGCGACGATCTCGGGGATGCCGCCCACGTCTGTCGCGATGAGCGGCAAGCCCGCCGCACCCGCCTCGAGCACCACGTAGGGAAAGCTCTCGGCGCGCGACGGCACCACGAGGCAGCGGCCGAGCGCGAACGCCTCGTGCGCCGGCATGGCGCCGAGGAATGACGCGTGATCGCCAAGCTCGAGCGCCTGTGCCTGCGCCTTGAACGTCTCCGCGTCCCGTCCCGCCCCGACGATGACCGCCCGCACCGGCCGGCGCGCGGCGATTTGGGCCAGCGCCTCGAGCAGCACATCGACGCCCTTGAGCGTGCGCAATTCGCCGATGAACAGGAAGTCGGCCGCCGCAGCGTCCGGCGCACGTACCGCGAAGTCCTCGGGCCGGAGCCCGTTCGGGATCACGCGCCGCGGCGGCCCGCCCGCTCCCGCGAGCCGCTCATAGGCCTTGAGCGCGAACTGGGACTCGAAGATGAGCCCGTCGGTCACCCGCCCCATGGCGCGTTCCAACACCGTGAAAAGGCTGCCAGCCGCCGTTCCCGGCTTGAAATGCAGGCTGCCCCCGTGCGGCGTGTAGAACACGCGGACGCGCTCTCCGCGCGCCGCAAGCCACGCCTTGGCGAGCCGCGCGTAGGCGCCGCCCTTGGCGCCGTGCCCATGCATCACGTCGAGATCGAGCGCGTGTGCGATTTTCATGATCGAGCGCGCCGCCGCCGCGTCCCCGACGCCCGGCTGGCGCCGCATGGGAATGAGCGACAGCCCGAGCCGCAGCGAAGGCGAGATGTCGGCGAGCCGCTTCATGGTGAGCGTATCGGCCGACGTGCTGTCGGCGACGATGCCGACCGCGTGCCCGCGCCGCGACTGCTCGCGCGAAAGATCGAGCACATGCCGGAACAGGCCGCCCACGGGCGCCCGCATGACGTGCAGGATGCTGAGCGGCTTTTCGGGGAGTGTGGCGGGGACGCTCACGGCCGGCGTCAGAAGAAGCGTTCGTTGACGTAGACCACGTCGCCGGGCCGCACCGGGTACTCGCCCGGCACCTCGAACTGCTCCGCGAATCCGGCATTGCGCCGGGTGATGCGGTAGCTCCGCGTGCTGGCCCGCTCCGAGTAGCCGCCCGCGATGGCGATCGCCGTCTCGACCGTCATGCCGGACACGTAAGGGTACTGCCCCCCGGCCTTGACCTCGCCATAGATGAAGAACGGCCGGTTCTGCAGGATGTCGACCGTCACCTGCGGATCGCGCACGAACTCCGCGCCGAGCCGGTGACGGATCGTGTCCTCCACCTCGCGCGTGGTCCGCCCGCGCACGGCGACCTCGTTGATGAGCGGCACGGTGATCATGCCGTCGTGATCCACGGTGTAGGCGCGCGACAGGTTGGGCTGGCCGTAGACGAACACGCGCAGCCGATCGCCGGTGTCGAGCAGGTACGGTCCGCCGTCCGCGACATAGCCCGCAGGCACCGTGGCGGCTTCCCACTCGACGCGCTCCGCCGCGTCCGCATAGACCACGGCCTCGGTCTGGCGCCCCATGTTGTCGAGCGCCGCCGTGATGATGGTGTCGGGATCGTGCGCGCAGCCCGCGAGCCCGAGCGCGAGCGCGCACGGCAGCATGCGGACAGGAAAGCCGAGAACACGCATGGGCGACCGATTCTGCTGAATTGCCGGCGGCCAGTGTGCGCGACGCCTGGTTAACAAAATCTGAGGGCGTGTCCGATTTCGGGAAACTTAAGGAATTTCTAACGCGGCGCCGTGTATCCCTGGAGTCCTGCGAATCGCATGCGTGAAAGCGAAATGGCGCCAACGACATACCAACGCCCTGACGACATCGATCTCGGCTCGCTGTGGCGCGCCGGGGTGCGTAGCCTGCCTAGGCTCATCGTCATCTCGATGACGCTCGCGGCGGGAACGTATGTCGTCCTCGGCATGATGGCGCCGCGCTTCGTGTCGGAAACGCAGCTCGCCATCGAATCCAACGGCACCACCAGTCCCTTCACCGACCCGTCGCGCGGCGGCGCCTCCGACAACGTCACCGTCCGCATGGACAAGGAGGCGATCAACACGCACGTGCGCGCGCTGATGTCCACCGATCTCGGCGAGGAGATCGTGCGCGAGATGAAGCTCGCGGATCTCCCGGAGTTCAACAGCGCCAAGGGCTCGCCCGATAAGTGGTCGGCGCTCCTGCGCCTCGTCGGCATCGGCGCGCCGCGCGCCTCCGAGAGCGACCAGGACCGCGCCCTCGACACCTACTTCAAGCGCCTCGAGGTCTACTCGCCGAAAGAGAGCCGCTTCATCGGCATCCGCTTCACCTCGATCGATCCGGAGCTGGCCGCCGCCGTCGCCAACCGCATCGCCGAGACGTACCGGGTCAACCTCGCGCACCAGAGCGTCATCGAGACCGATGCGGTGCAGAAGGCGCTCGAGCCCAAGATCGCCAAGCTCGCCGAGGAGGCCGCCGCTGCCGAGGAGGGGGTCGAGAAGTTCCGCGGCGAGGCCAACATCTTCAAGGGCGGCCAGCAGGCGACGGGCCTGAACGAGCAGCAGCTCGCCGAGCTCAACGCCGAGCTCTCCAAGGTCAAGGCGGCGCGCAGCGAGGCCGAGGCCCGCGCCAAGCAGGCGCGCGAGATGGAGGGCCTCGGCAGCGCCGAGACGCTTTCCGACGTGCAGAAATCGCCGCTGATCCAAAATCTCGTGCAGAGCCGCGTGCGCGTCGAGCGGCAGATCTCCGAGCTGTCCGCCACGCTGCTGCCGGGCCACCCGCGCATGCGCCAGCTCTCGGCCGACCTCAAGGGCCTGAAGAGCCAGATCGATGCCGAGGTCGGCAAGATCGTCGACGGTCTCGGCAAGGAGGCCAAGGTCGCGGCACTGCGCGAGGACGCGCTTCAGAGGAGCGTCAACGACATCAAGTCGCGCATCGTCAACTCCGGGCCCGAGGAGGCGAAGCTCCGCAGCCTCGAGGCCGACGCCAAATCGAAGCGCGCCGAGCTCGACCGGCTGCGCGCCCAGTACGAATCCAATCGCGTGCGCGCCGATGACAGCCGCACGATCCCGGTCGAGGCCCAGATCGTATCGAGCGCCCGTCCGTCGAGCGTGCCTGTGTTCCCGCGCAAGACCTCGACCGCGCTCCTGGTGGCGCTGGCCAGCATGATGATCGGCCTCGCGCTCGTCATCACGCGCGGGCTGCTCATGGACGCACGCGTGCCGGCCGCGCGCGGCGAGCGCGCGTCGCGCCGCAAGGAGACGAGCCATAGAGCGAGCCGCGAGGAGCGCGCCACGCCGGAGCTTCGCCTGCCGGAAAGCCTCGCGCCGGAGCCCGCGCCGGCTCCGATGCCGCCGGCATTCGAGCGCAACGAGGCGTTTCCTCCGCCGGGGAACGGCCCGCTCCTCGCGCCGCTGATTGTCGAGGATGAGCCCGAGCCCGAAACGGGAACCGAAGTCGAGCCCGAAACCGAAGTCGAGCTTCCGCCGCCGTCATCCGAGCCGGCAACGGCCCTCGTGGAGCCCCCCGCCCCGCGCGACGCCGCAAGCCTCCTCGAGATCGCAACCGCGAAAGCCATGGCCGAGCGGGTGGACCAGCTGCGCAAGGACGGCAAGTCGGGCACGCGCTCGCTGCTCACCGGCGCGTCTGATGTCTTCACGCTCGCCCACGAGGCGGCGCGCGTGTGCAGGGAGCTTGCCGCACGCGAGCGGGCGGTCATCATGGTCGACTGGAGCCTGAATGGCGCCGGCATCGCCGAGCCCCTCGGTCTGCCGTCCTGGCCCGGCTTCACCGAGCTCGGGGACGGCAAGGCGCGTTTCGAGGATGTCGTGCGCTCCTTGCGCGACAGCGACGTGCATCTCATTCCCTGCGGGCACGCGCTTCCCGGCTCCGCCGAGACGCTCGACGGGGAGAGCATCAATTTCCTGCTCGATGCGCTCGATGACGTCTATGACCACATCGTCGTGGTGGCGCGCGCCGAGCCCGCCCGCCGCCTGTTCGAGGCCATCCAGGGCCGCTTCGACTGCGCCATCACCCTCGTGTCCAACCTGGCCGAGAAGGCGGAGGCCCGCAGCAAGGGCGGCGGGTCGTTCCTCGGCTTCGACGTCGAAGGCATCGCCCTCTTCACGCTCGATCAGGCGGAGCCCGCGGGCCGGCACCAGAAGCTGGCCCGCGCGGGCTGAGGAAACAGAGCCCATGGGCCGCACGACCACCGCCCTGATGCAGCTCGGCCTGTCGCTCCTCCATTATTCGGGGATCGCGGCGCTGCTCGCACCCTTCGCGCGAGGGAAGGGCGTGATCTTCACGCTGCATAGCGTCCGCCCCGAGCCGCCCGAGCCCTTCGAGCCGAACCGCATCCTCAAGGTGACGCCGGCATTCCTCGAGACGGCGATCGAGACCGTGCGCCGCGCCGGCTACGACATCGTCTCGCTCGACGAGGCCGCGCTGCGCTTGGCCTCGCCGGACGCCTCGCGCCCCTTCGCCTGCTTCACGCTCGACGACGGCTACCGGGACAATCGCGATCACGCCTACCCGGTCTTCAAGCGCCACGGCGTGCCCTTCGCCATCTACGTGCCGACCGCGTACGCCGACGGCGAGGGCGACCTGTGGTGGCTCGTGCTCGAAGCCGCCATCCGCAAGGCGGACGTCGTGCACGCCACGCAGGGCGGCGACGAGCGCACCTTCGAGACCGCCTCGAACGAGGCCAAGGAAAGCGCCTTCGCCGCCATCTACTGGTCCCTGCGCGCCCGCCCCGAGACCGAGCTGCGGGCGACCGTCGCCAAAATCGCGCGCGACGCGGGCTACGACGCCTCGACGCTCTGCCGCGAGCTGATCATGGACTGGGACGAGATCCGCGCCTTCGCCGCCGATCCGCTGCTCACAATCGGCGCCCATACGCGCCGCCACTTCGCCGTGGCCAGGCTACCCGAGGACGAGGCCCGCGCCGAGATCGCCGACAGCGCAGCCCGTGTCGCCCGCGAGCTCGGCCGCCCCTGCCGCCACTTCAGCTTCCCCTATGGCGACGCCGCGAGCGCCGGGCCGCGCGACTTCGCCATCGCCGCTTCCCTTGGCCTCGCCACCGCCGTGACGACGCACAAGGACGTGCTGCGGCAGAAGTACGCCATGACCGGGCTGCCGCGCGTCTCCCTCAACGGTGACTTCCAGCGGGCGCACTACGTCGCCGTCATGCTGACCGGCGTGCCGTTTCTCATCGCCGATGCGGGAGCCGCCGTGCTCGCCCGCGTGAGGCGGCTTCTCCGCCCGGCCCAGCCCGCCGCGCAAAGCCCCGCTACGCGTCCGGGCGCTGCATCCATCTGACGAGCCACATGGCGGGCGGCAGCCAGAGCAGCCCGGCCACGGGGTAGTAGATCAGCTCCACGAGCTTGCTGCCGCTCACCTGTAGCACCACGGCCGCCAGCATCGCCGCCAGCGCATAGACCGCGAGGAACACGATGAGCGCGATCGCGCCGACCAGCTTGCGTGTGCGGAGCGTCATGAGTGTCCCGGTTTGCCTAGAGTGCTTCCGCAAAAGTTGGAACTGGTCATGGCGAAGCCATGCGAACAACCAAGTCCGATAAGAAGCACGACAAGACGAGAACCTAGAGGCTTTCTGCGATTCCATGAAAGCGGAAAGCCTCTAAGTATCCCCGCATCTTAAGCCAGATCGGCCGAAGGCGGTCCAGCGCCCGATCATCGCATTGATCGGGGCCGCGCGAGGCCCTATCACACCCGGGCAAAGCCCAAGGACAAAAAACGCATGGCAGCCCTCGGATCAACCGCCGGAGAGAGAGCGGGCGGTGCACGTACCGCGCTGGAAGACCGCGCGGTGCGCCTGTGGCTGTTCTTCATCGCCGGCCTCGTGCTGGCCATGGTGACCGTCGGCGGCGCGACGCGCCTCACCGATTCGGGCCTCTCGATCACCGAATGGCAGCCGATCCTCGGCGCCATCCCGCCGCTCACCGACGCCCATTGGCAGGAGGCCTTCGCCAAGTACCAGGAGATCCCCGAGTACCACCTCGTCAACAAGGGCATGACGCTGGAGGCCTTCAAGGCCATCTACTGGTGGGAGTGGAGCCACCGCTTCCTGGGCCGCATGATCGGCCTCGCCTTCGCGCTGCCGCTGGCCGTGTTCTGGTTCATGGGCGCGCTGCGTCCCGGCTATCCGCTGAAGCTCATGGGCGTGCTCGCGCTGGGCGGCCTGCAGGGTGTCATCGGCTGGTACATGGTGAAGTCCGGCCTCGTCGACCGCGTGGACGTGAGCCAGTACCGCCTCGCGCTGCACCTCACCGTCGCCTTCCTCATCCTGGCGCTGGTGCTGTGGCTCGCCTTTGATCTCGGCATTCCGGAGAGTGCGGCCCATCGCGGCGGCCTTGCAACTCTGCCGCTTCTGATCGTCGGCGGCATCTTCCTGCAGGTCGTGCTCGGCGCCTTCGTCGCGAGCCTGAAGGGCGGGCTCGTTTACAACACGTGGCCCTCAATGGGCGGCGCGCTCTTTCCGCACGATCTCCTGGCCATCGAGCCCTGGTATCACAACCCGTTCGAGAACCCGGTGATGGCCCAGTTCAATCACCGCCTGATCGCCTATGCCGTCGTGGCCCTGGTCGCCGTGGAAGCGTGGCGCATGGTCTCCGCGCAGACCGGCGGCGCGCGGCGTTTTTCAGCGGCAGTGCTGGTGGCGGGCGTCCTCGCCCAGGCCGCGCTCGGCATCTGGACCCTGCTTGAGGCGGTTCCGCTCGGCCTCGGCATCGCGCATCAGGCGGGTGCGGCGATTCTGCTCGCCCTCGCCGTACGCCATCTGCACGTGACGTCGCGCCGGTAGCCAACCAACGTCATCCCCGCGCAGGCGGAGGATCCATCCGAGCCTGGGAAGGGCACCGTTCGACGTGGCGGCTATTTCCGGAAGCGGCGCCCGCCGAAGTGTGCTTCGGACGCGATGACGGCGATCGCGAACGCGCCGCCGACCAGAACAGTGAGTGTGAGTAGCACCATGACGAAGGC
>JBFXEP010000076.1:0-9742 GCA_050179995.1 Hyphomicrobium sp. | reverse complement strand
CCGCTGTCGAGGCCCTGGATCTTGTCGGAGGGCTGGTCCAGCGCCGTCACCATGACGACCGGAATGTGCAGCGTCGAGGGCGAGGCCTTGAGCCGGCGGCACACCTCGAAGCCGTCGATGCCGGGCATCATCACGTCGAGCAGCACCACGTCGACGCGCTGGCTGAGACACGCCTCGAGCGCATCATGCCCGTTCGAGGCGGTGACCACGTCGAAGTACTCGGCCTCAAGCCGGGATTGCAGCAGCTTGACGTTGGCCAGAATGTCGTCGACGACGAGAACTCTTGCAGTCATCACATACTCACGCACATTACTGCATGACTCCAGGAGCGATCCTGGCTCAGGCATCCCCCACAAAACGGCGCACCGTGTCGAGAAACACTGACACGGAAATCGGCTTCGAGACGTAGGCCTCGCATCCGCCCGAGCGGATACGCTCCTCGTCACCCTTCATCGCGAACGCGGTCACGGCGACCACCGGGATGTCCCGCAGCTCGTCGTCCTCCTTGAGCCATTTGGTCACCTCGAGCCCGGAGACCTCCGGCAGCTGGATGTCCATGAGAATGAGATCGGGCCTGTGCACGCGCGCGAGCGTCAGCGCGTCGAGGCCGTTGCGGGTCTGCACGGTGACATAGCCGTAGGCGTCGAGCAGGTCGTGGAAGAGCTTCATGTTGAGCTCGTTGTCCTCCACGATCAGCACCGTCTTCGGCGCGCGCGGCGACGTCCCCGGCCTCTGGCCCTCGACGGCCATTCTCGTCTCCTGGTACGTCATCGTCGAAGGCCTGCGTCGCCTGCCCCGCCATTAACTGCACCGATTCTGCGGGCTCAATAGAGCGCAGTGTGCACCTGTTAGCTTAAGCAACTGTTGAAAGACGAGCTTCCGACGCAACTCGAGGCCAAGTTACGGATTAATCTTGCGAAAAGGAGAACCCGTGCGATGCCGAAACAGAGCCCGGCGCCGAGCCCGGAAGACTCCGCGAAACTCGCTCTCGCCGCCCTCACCTTCCTCGCCGAGGACGGACCCCGGCTCGGCCGCTTTCTGGCCCTGACCGGCATCGGCCCCGAGGAGCTGCGCGCCGTCGCGGATGCGCCCGAAACGCTGCTCGGCGTCCTCGATCACGTGCTCTCGGATGAATCCCTTTTACTTGTATTTGCAGCCTCGAAGGGCATCTCGCCCGAGGCGGTCGCCCCGGCGAGGGCGGCGCTTGCAAGGGCTCTCGGCGCCGAGGCGGCCGGTGACTGACCAGCCCCGCCTCCGCATGGGGATCGACCTCGGCGGCACCAAGATCGAGGGGCTCGTACTGTCCCCCGCCGGAGAGGCAGTCGCGCGCCTGCGCATCCTCGCGCCGCAAGGCGACTACGAGGCCTCCGTCGCGGCGCTGGCCGGCATGGTTCGCGACCTCGAGGCGCAAGCGGGCGCCGCGGCGACGGTCGGCATCGGCATGCCGGGCTCGCTCTCGCCGGCCACCGGCCTCGTGCGCAACGCCAACTCGACCTGGCTCAACGGCCGGTCGCTGCGCCAGGACCTCGAAACGGCCCTCGGCCGCACCGTCCGCATGGCCAACGACGCCAACTGCTTCGCCCTCTCCGAGGCCGTGGACGGGGCAGGCGCCGGCGCACGTTCCGTGTTCGGCGTCATCATCGGCACCGGCTGCGGCGGAGGCCTCGTGTTCGACGGCCGCGTGCTCGAAGGCGCGCGCGGCATCGGCGGCGAGTGGGGTCACAACCCGCTGCCCTGGAGCGAGCCTGACGAGCACCCCGGTCCCGAGTGCTGGTGCGGTCGCAAGGGCTGCATGGAGATTTGGGCCTCGGGCACCGGCCTCTCCGACGACTACGAGCGCCGCACCGGCGAGCGCGTCTCGGGCCACGAGATCGCCGCCCGCGCCGCGCTTGGCAAGCCCGCCGCCACGACGAGCCTCGACCGCCACGCCTCGCGCCTCGCCCGCGGGCTTGCCCACGTCATCAACATCGTCGATCCCGAGGTGGTCGTGCTCGGCGGCGGGCTCTCGAAGCTGCCGCACCTCTACGAGGCATTGCCGCGCCTCGCCGCGCCGTTCGTGTTCTCCGACGTGAAGAACATCGTCGTCCGTCCGCCCCAATGGGGCGACGCCAGCGGCGTCCGCGGCGCCGCCTGGCTGTGGAACGACGCGTGAGGCACGCCCTCCACTGTCATCCCGGAAAGGCGAAGGCGCAGCCGCAGCCTTGTCCGGAACCCAGAACCGAGTATCGAAACGTTGAAATTGACCGCCCCGCGCGGCTGTCGCGCCACCGCTTGGCCGGGATGACAACCACTTGCCCCTGTCTAGGGAAAGGATGCGCGCGCCCTTCTAAGGCGCCGGGTTCTTGCAGGGTGACGGCTCGAAGTAGGTGAGCTCCTTGAGCTCGCCCTTGATGGCGAAATCGCCGTGGTTGATGCGCAGGCTGCTGGTCACGCCGTTGTCGTGGAAGCGGTAGCTCATCTCGTAGAGTGGCACCGCATCGCCGGGGCCTTGCGTCGTCGAGAAATAACTGACCGAGATCGGCCACGACGGCACCCGGTCGAGTTCGGCGACGCCCTTGGCCAACGACACCACCGGCGCCGCGCCGGGCTGGATCTGCCGCCCGATGGCGGTCGAGGTGGCGTAGATCTTGTCGCCCGTCTCCGACCCGTCGTAGAGGTCCGCGGCCAGGATGGTGCGCCCCCCGCGCGCCGCGCGGATGATCGCCATCGAATGCTGGATCGGGAAGTAGACGTCCCCCGGCAGCTTCGCGTCGCGCTTGGACGGCTTCGCGAGGGCGACGGCCGCCTCCCCCGTGCCCTGCTTGCGCGTCGCCACGCCCTGCGTCTGCTCGGCAAGCATCTCGTTCTGGTAGGTGCTGGTCGAGAAGCGCAGCCGTTTGGCGGGCACCTCCTCCCAGCTCGAGGTCCTGAGGTCGGTCGTCTGCATGTCACCCTCCTGGTTGAGGGTCTGCGTGACGAACCGCATGCTCTGCGCGTAGCCTTCGCAGGCATTGCCGCTGAGCTCGTAGACGATGCGCCCATTCACTCCGGTCACTCCGGAGCCCGACTGCGCCCCGTCGAGCGAGAGATCGTAGATGGCGCGGTGGGGGGCGAAAGCGACGTCCTGGCTGGCCGGAGCCGCGTGCCCCTCGGCGAGGAGGCCGAGCACCGTGAGCGCCCCACCCAGCACGCCAACCGCGGCTGGCTTGCTCCAAGCCCGCCCACGAGCACGATCTTGCATGGTGTCATCCCGTTCTAGACCATGATCGCTTCGGACCCTATCAGTCCGAAGCGTGAATCATCGGTCTCACCAAAAGCCTAGAGGCGCGCGGGTCGAGGCGCGCCGTCACTCGGCGCGAATCTAAGGCACGGCCCGGCCCATTGCAAAGCCCGATCGACCGGGTAACAAGGAACCCTGTCCATTCTGCGGCCGCACCCCACCGCGCCGCCTGAACCCGGGAGGTCCAATCACAATGACCGGCAAGATCGAGGCCCGCCTGGCCGAGCTCGGCATTTCGCTTCCCCCCGCCCCCAATCCGGTCGCCAACTACGTGCCCTACGTTCTTTCCGGCAATCTCCTGTTCATTTCCGGGCAGATCTCCAAGGCCGGCGACGGCACCGTGATGACGGGTACACTCGGCGACGGTGTCGATGTCGAGGCCGGACAGGCCGCCGCACGCCTCTGCGCGCTCAATATCCTCGCCCAGGCAAAATCGGCCCTCGGCGACCTCGACCGCATTGCGCAGGTCCTGCGCCTGACGGGCTTCGTCAGCGCCACGGCGGCCTTCGCCGACCACCCGAAGGTGGTGAACGGAGCCTCCGACCTCATGGTCGAGGTGCTGGACGACAAGGGCCGCCACACGCGCGCGGCGGTCGGCGTGGCGAGCCTGCCCATGGGCTCCGCCGTCGAGGTCGACGCCGTCATCGCCGTTGCGGGCTAGAGTGCTTCCGCAAATGCATGTCCTCGAACTTGATCCGGGGATGGGAACCGGTCATGGCGAAGCCATGCGAGCAATTAAGTCCGATAAGAAGCACGACAAGACAAGGACCTAGAGGCTTTCCGCGAGTCCATGAAAAGCGGAAAGCCTCTAGCCTCACGGCCTGCTCGCCCTCTAAGCGCCTGCCAGGCAAAATGCGCAAGCCGAGAGACTCACGACACGCCCGCTCCACACCAAATGGCGCTAGTGTGCTCGAGCGAGAAACGCGAGAACACACGAGCGCCATGCTCGACCGCAGCACCTTCCTCCGCCCCATCGCCCACCGCGGCCTGCACGATGCGGCGAAGGGCATCGTCGAGAACACGGCGCCCGCCTTCGCGGCCGCCATCGCCAAGGGCTACGGCATCGAGTGCGACCTCCGCCCCGCGGCGGACGGCACGCCGCTCGTCTTCCATGATCTCGAGCTTGGCCGGCTCACGGCCGGAGCCGGCCTCGTCACGGAGCTGCAGCCGGGCTGCGCGGCGAAGCTCCCGTTCAAGGCCGGCAACGTCACCGGCATCCTGACCTTCGCCGACCTTCTCACGCTCGTTGTTGGCCGCGTGCCGATCTTCGCCGAGATCAAGAGCGAATGGACCGAGCCTGATCTCGGCTTCCTGTCCGAGGTGGCGCGGCTGGCGAAGCTTTATCGGCGCCCTCTCGCTTTGATGTCGTTCGATCCCGCCGTGGTGGCAACCGTCGGCCGGCTCGCGCCCGACATCCCGCGCGGCATCGTCTCGGGCTCCTATTTCGACGAGGACGGCACCGGCTGGTGGCCGGGTTCGCCGCTCACCGACGCGCGCCGCCGCGCGCTCGCGAGCCTCTTGGAGAGCGGACAGGCCGCGCCGGATTTCTACGCCTACGAGGTCGGCGCCCTACCGACCGCCGCCACCGAGCGCGTCCGCCGCCAAGGGCTGCCGCTGCTCACCTGGACCGTCCGCACCGACCACGACCGCCACATCGCCGCCCTGCACGCCGACGCACCCATTTTCGAGGGGTATGAGGCTTGATGACCAGCGAAGGGCTCACCGCGCTCCTAGACTATGTGCGAGCTGACAGCCGCGTTTGCCCAATGCCCGTCCAATGGAACGAGCTGTGGAATATGCTGCCCGGACGACCACAGTACGCAGGCACCGCCGAGCCATGGGCACCGCTCATACTCGCTGGATGGTGGGCTTCAACGAACCAACAAAAAGCCGAGCGGCTCGCATATCACATCCGATGGGCGCACGAGCACGAAGCTTTCGAACAGATAGACCGTTTTCTTCGAGCCTTGCCAACCGACTGCTGGCATCACTCCGATCGCTCAAAGCCCCATTTTTAGAGTTGTCGGCAGTTCCTCTTGTTCCGTCATGGCCGCGAAGGCGGCCATCCACGCAAGCCTCTGCACGCGCGACACATCCGAGAACACACCCACGCTGAGACGTGTCGTGGGTGCCCGCCTCCGCGGGCATGACGTTGAGTAGGGATGCGCCCACCGAGCAGGCCCGCGAGCGCCTACCGATCAATCTCCCCGAACACGATGTCGAGCGAGCCCAAGATCGCCGAAACGTCCGCCAGCATGTGGCCGCGGTTCATGAAATCCATGGCGGCGAGATGCGGGAAGCCCGGCGCGCGGATCTTGCAGCGGTAGGGCTTGTTCGATCCGTCCGCCACGAGATAGACGCCGAACTCGCCCTTGGGTGCCTCAACCGCCGCGTACACTTCGCCCGGCGGCACGTGGAAGCCCTCGGTGTAGAGCTTGAAGTGATGGATCAGCGCCTCCATCGAGCGCTTCATCTCGCCACGCTTCGGCGGTACCACCTTGGTGTTGGCCGCCGTCACCGGCCCCGCGCCGTCCGCGCTCATGAGCTTCTCACAAGCCTGCTTCATGATCTTCACGGATTCCCGCATCTCGAGCATGCGGATCAGGTAGCGGTCGTAGCAGTCGCCGTTCTTGCCGATCGGAATGTCGAAATCGAGCTCCGAATAGCACTCGTAGGGCTGCGCCTTGCGCAGGTCCCACGCCGCGCCCGAGCCGCGCACCATGACGCCGGAGAAGCCCAACGCGAACGCATCGTCGAGCGACACCACGCCGATGTCGACGTTGCGCTGCTTGAAGATGCGGTTCTCGGTGAGCAGCCCCTCGATGTCGTCGAGCACCTTGGGGAACGTGCCGCACCAGGCATAGATGTCCTCGATCAGCTTCGGCGGCAAATCCTGATGCACGCCGCCGATGCGGAAGTACTTGGCGTGCATGCGGCTGCCAGAGGCGCGCTCGTAGAACACCATGAGCTTCTCGCGCTCATCGAACCCCCAGAGCGGCGGCGTCAGCGCGCCGACGTCCATCGCCTGCGTGGTGACGTTGAGGAGATGCGAGAGGTGCCGGCCGATCTCGGAATAGAGCACGCGGATGAGCTGCGCGCGCCTCGGCACGCCAAGACCCAGAAGACGTTCCGCCGCGAGGCAGAACGCGTGCTCCTGGTTCATGGGCGCCACGTAGTCGAGCCGGTCGAAGTAGCCGATCGCTTGCAGGTACGTCTTGGCCTCGATCAGCTTCTCGGTGCCCCGATGCAGGAGGCCAATGTGCGGATCGACTCGCTCCACCACCTCGCCGTCGAGCTCGAGCACGAGCCGCAGCACGCCATGCGCCGCCGGATGCTGCGGTCCGAAGTTGATGTTGAACGGGCGGATCTCGGTTTCAGCCATGGCACATCTCAATCCGGTTCGCCGCTGCCGGACACGTAGGCCGTCATGGCCTCCGCTCCCGCGACTTTCTCTGTGGCATTCGCGAAGTCGTAAAACCCGGGCTTGTCCTCGATGAAGATCTCCTTCACGAAGACGAGCCCCACGGGGTCGTCGAGCGATCCCGCCGTGAACGTATAGCGCTCCTCACCCGCGACTTTCCAGAACAGCACCGAGCCGCACCTGGTGCAGAATCCGCGCTCGCCCGTCTCCGACGAGCGATAGATGCCGACGTGCTCGCGCCCGTCGAAGGACACCGCCCCGATGGTGTCGAGGAACATGAGCGGCCCGCCGGCCCAGCGCCGGCACATGCCGCAATGGCAGGCTTGCACGTCATGCGACGCCGCCGTCGTCCGGTAGCGGACGGCACCGCAAAGGCAGTGACCGGTTATGCCGACGCTCTCAGCCATCCAGCACCTCATTCCTTCGCTTCGTCGCCCGAAAGCAGGGCCATGGCCTCCGCTCCCGTCAGTTTTGGCGTGTCGTTCGCCAAGTCGTAGTAGTCGGGCTTATCTTCGATGAATATCTGCATCGTGAGGCGCAGATCATTGGCATCGTCGAGCACGCCGGTCGAGAAGGAATAGGTGTCCGAGCCGCTGAGCCGCCAGAAGAGCGCGGTTCCGCACACCCCGCAGAACGCGCGCTCCCCCCACTCGGACGACTTGTAGACGCGAATGTGCTCGGCACCCTCGAAGGCAACCGTCCCTTGGTGCATGAGTCCGAAGAAGGGCCCGGCCGTCCAGCGACGGCACATGCTGCAGTGGCAGACGTCGACATCGCGCTTGGCGATGGCGGCCGAAAACGTGACCGCTCCGCAAAGGCACCTGCCGCCCATCGGCTCCGTCGCCGTGCCCATCACGCTCCTCCCACGCTTGCGATCGGCTCGGCGCCGGCGCGCTTCGCCTTCTCGTTGACGCGCGCCACGAAGCGCTCCCACGGCACCACCATGCGCTCGTGCGTGCCCTCGCCGATCACGTCCACGCCGTCGTGCGCCGTGACCTTGAACCCGATGCGCCGCCCGTTGACGCTCGTCACCTCGGCCTCGACCGTGACCGTCTGCCCGGGCACCGTCGCCGCCGCATGCGAGACGTTGATGTGGATGCCGAGCGAGCCCTCGCCTGCGTCGTAGTGCGGCTTCATCGCCTCGAGACAGCACCACTCCATGAGTCCCACCATGAAGCCCGTGGCGAATACGGACGGCATGCGCTGGAAGTCCGGCGCCTCCGGATAGAGGTGCGGCACCGTCTTGGTCGGCGGCACCTTGAATGCGAGCCGCGCGCGATCACCGACTTTGAGCGTATCCTTCATCTCGCCTCGCCGCTGCCCGCAGCCTCTTCGTGCAATTTGCCCGTCGCGACGAAGTTGACGCTCACGTTGTAGAAGCTCGCAATCGACTCGCCGCTTTGCAGCCCCTGCTCGAACTGCTTCCGCACCTTGGTGAAGGGGTAGGCGGTATCGCCGTTGGGGAAGCGCACGCCAATGCCCCCGGCGTCGTCCTCGATCCATGCCCCGCCCGCCGCGGCGATGATCGCCTCGCCGAGATAGCTGCCGATCACCGCAATGAGCCCTTGAGGTGTGCCGCCTTCGCTCTGCCGCCCGCGCTGGCGCTCGATGAAGCCCTCGACCCACGCCACCGACTCCGCGTCGTAGCTGAAGCTGCTCTCGGCGAGCGCCCCGAACTCACCGACGGCGAAGGCCGCATTGTCGCGGATCTGTCCGAGCCTCTCCGCATCGAGTGCCTGCGTCATGACTCAGGCGTCTCCCGGCCAGCGCTTGAAGGCCAGCGCCCAGAGCAGAATAAAGTTGATCGGAGCCACCGGCATCAGGAGGCTGAGCGCACTCGGCCACCCGGCGCGCGGAAAGATGCGCCAGAAGGGCACGATCATCAGCACGCAATAGGCGAGCAGCAGCAGCCCGTGATAGATGGTGAGGGCACCCATCGCGCGTCCCTACTGCTTCGCCTTCTCGTCGCCCGGCAGCACGTAGTTCGCGCCCTCCCAGGGGCTCTCGAAATCGAACGAGCGGAATTCCTGCACGAGGCGTACGGGCTCGTAGACGACGCGCTTGGCCTCGTCGTCGTAGCGCACCTCGAGGTAGCCCGTGAGCGGGAAGTCCTTGCGCAGGGGGTAGCCCTGGAACCCGTAGTCCGTGAGCAGCCGCCTCAAGTCCGGGTGCCCCGAGAACAGGATGCCGTACATGTCGAAGGCCTCCCGCTCGTACCAGTTGGCAGCGGGAAAGACGCCGACCACGCTCGGCACCGGCGTCTCGTCGTCCACCTCGAGCTTGAGGCGGATGCGCTGGTTGAGGCGCGGCGACAAGAGGTGATAGACGACGTCGAAGCGCTTCTCGCGCGCCGGCCAGTCGACGCCGCAGATGTCGATCAGCACCTCGAAGCGGCACAAGGGGTCGGACCTGAGGAAGCCCAGCACCTCGATGATCTGTCCCAGATCGACCGAGAGCGTGAGCTCCCCGAACGCGATCTGCTTGCCGCGAACGGCATCGCCGAGCTTGGAGGAGATGTGTGTTTCGAGGTCGGTGAGCATGGTAGGCCCTGGGCAGTAGCAATATGGCAGCAGGCAGCGAGTGATCGAGGACGGTGGACCCTACTGCCTCACTGCCCACTGCCTCACTGCCTATCTCGCGATCGTTCCCGTGCGCCGGATCTTGCGCTGGAGCAGCAGCACGCCATAGACCAGCGCCTCCGCCGTCGGCGGGCAGCCCGGCACGTAGACGTCGACCGGCACGACGCGGTCGCAGCCGCGCACCACGGCGTAGGAATAATGATAGTAGCCGCCGCCGTTGGCGCAGCTCCCCATGGAGATCACGTAGCGCGGCTCCGGCATCTGGTCGTAGACCTTGCGCAGCGCCGGCGCCATCTTGTTGGTGAGCGTGCCGGCGACGATCATCACGTCCGACTGGCGCGGCGAGGCGCGCGGCGCGAAGCCGAAGCGCTCGAGGTCGTAGCGCGGCATGGAGGCCTGCATCATCTCGACCGCGCAGCACGCGAGCCCGAACGTCATCCACATCAGCGAGCCCGTGCGCGCCCAGTTGATGAGATCGTCGGT